>CALHCK010000264.1 GCA_937936695.1 uncultured Polaribacter sp. | reverse complement strand
AAAAGTATTGTGGTTTAGAGTTACTTATGGCTTAAATATTCCTTCAGATTCTAAACTACAAGATTTAACTAAAAATTTAGTGAATCGTGGGAGGTTTATTGATAAAGATAGATACTCAAATCTTAATCAAAGAGTAAGTTTTATCAAAAATAGTTCTAGATCACAAGTAGTCTACTTAGATTAAAAGTAAAATTATTATGAAAAAATATTTAACATTTTTATTTGCTTTTACATTCTTATCATCATGCCAATCATCTAATGATGTTTTCTTTGATGGAGGTGTTAATTTGACCATAGTTAATTTCTCAAACAAAACATACAATAAGGGAACACTTTACATTGGTGCTGTTAAAGATTCTAACTTTATTGTAACAGATTCTTTAAAGTCTAATAGTTCTATTTTAGCTAAAAAAGATAAGGAAGAATTTACTAAAACTAAATTAACTATTGGTACTTTTGGTTGGACACCTGATTTAGGTAAAGTTAATAACATCTCTAAAGAGGGTGCTTTTTTATTGGTAATAGAAAATGGACCTAAATTGTTTTTTAACCCATTTGAATTCCCTAGACCAACATTAGATGGTGTTGGTTTATCTGTATGGCTTAAAGACGATGAGTTATCTGTTTTGGACGGAAAAATTGAAAAACAAGATTTTGAAATTGTAAAGTAAATTTATTGATAAAGAGTAAGGTTTTTTAAATCTTACTCTTTTCTTATTTCATATAATAATTGAATTACTAGTTATAACGAGTAATTTATTTGATAAAAGTACCTCTTACAAAACTAAAAAAGTATTGTGGTTTAGAATTACTTATAGATTAAGTATTCCTTAAGATTTTAAAAATTGAAAAAGGCCTTAAACATATTGTTTAAAGCCTTTTCGTCTAACCAAACTTAGTATAAAAACTAACTACTACTATCTTTATAGATCTTTTTAGATCCGTATATCAATCCCATTATAAATAATGCCCCTGTTAATCCATCTACAGGTAATCCTGGAGGCGGCGGAGGTGGTGTAAGTGGGGGAACAATTTGTGTGTAACCTACAACTGGAAGTATAAAGAATATGAATAAAATTATAATTCTCATGTACATCTTTTTATTGTTCTATGTCTATATGACTCATAATACTTATTAAAGTCACTACAAATAAAAAAAAAATGTATCTTTTTAATTCTTTTTTTCGACGAACTGTCGATTAATGGAGGTATTGCTTAATTAATAAGCGGTGAGCAGGAATGCTTTTGTCGTAATTTTCTACTAATAATTCTAATATTTCTGGAGGGTTTACTCCTATTTCTTTTTTATGCGTGTATCTAGAAACATATAAATTATAGGCATCCTCATTTTTTTCGAAAATTAAAAAATGAGTTGCGTTTAATTCTGTATAGCTAATTAAATTTCCAGAAAAGCTAGACGATGTATCTTCAAAAAAATCTGAAAACTCGTAATATTTAAAAACGTTTTCCATTAATTACACCAATTCTGCAGATAAACCTAATTGTAGTAACTTAGAACATCTTGGTTCTAAATCTTTATACTCTCCAGATTTCACGGTACATTTTCCTTTATAATGCACTAAAATAGTACATTGTTCTGCTTGCTCTAAAGTATGGTCGCAAACGTTAATTAAAGATTCAATAACAAAATCAAAAGTATTTACCTCATCATTATGAAGTACTATTTCATGCTGATGTGTTTCTTGTTCTAACACATCAACTTCTTCCTGTATTTTTTCTTTTGTACTCATAACCACAAATTTACAACTTATTGTATTTTAATGCAACCCAATTATTTCTTTCTATAAAGTTTTCTAACTTTAAGCTATACTTACTTACTTCTTCATCTATAATAGTAATATCTTCTTGGTAAAAACCGCTTAATAATAACACTCCTTTCTCATTTAAGCAATTTGTGTATACCTCCATATCATTCAATAAAATATTTCTATTGATGTTGGCAATAATTACGTCGTATTTTTTATTTTTTAACAGTGATGAACCTCCTTCAAAAACAGAAATTTCATTACAATTATTTCGTTTTACATTCTCTAAAGAATTTTCGTAACACCAGTTATCAATATCTATAGCATCTATAGGCGTTGCACCTTTCATTTCTGCAAAAATTGCTAAAATACCAGTACCACATCCCATATCTAAGGTTTTTTTACCCTTTAAATCTATATTTAATAAATGTTGCACCATCATGTGTGTTGTTTCATGATGCCCTGTACCAAAACTCATTTTAGGTTCAATTACAATATCGTATTGTAAATGCGGATTTTCATGAAAAGGAGCACGAATACTTACTGAATTATCTACCTGAATAGGCGTAAAGTTTTTTTCCCATTCTGCATTCCAATTTGTTTGCGCTACTTCTTTTAAAGTATGCGTTATTGCAAACTCTTCTGAATTTAAAATATAGATAGCTTCTAAAATAGTAGGTGTATAATCTGCTTTTTGAATATAAGCTGTAACCCCATTTTCTGTTTCTACAAAACTCTCAAAACCTACATTTCCTAATTCTGCAATTAAAATTTCTGTTGCGGGTTCTTTAGGTGATATTGTAAAATTGTATTCTATATAAATGTTATCCATAAAATTAATATGAGTCAAAAAAAATGCATCAAGATTAAAAAATCTTGATGCAAATTTATTGTAAATATCTTTAACTAAGTATTAAATAGCTTTAATAATTGCTGTAAAGTCTGCTACCTTTAAAGCAGCTCCACCAATTAAACCACCATCTACATCTGGCTTAGAAAAAATTTCTTCGGCATTTGCAGGCTTAACACTACCTCCGTACAAAATAGAAACACCATCTGCTACTTCTTTATTGTATTTTTTCTCTATAATACTTCTAATAAATGCGTGCATTTCTTGTGCTTGTTCAGGGCTTGCAGTTTCTCCTGTACCAATAGCCCAAACAGGTTCGTAAGCTAATACAATGCTTTTCCATGCAGAAGCTTCTAAATGAAATAATGCATTTTTTAATTGACTTTCTACTACTGCAAAATGATTGTCAGATTTTCTATCCTCTAACAACTCACCAAAACAAAAAATAGTTTCTAAGTCGTTTGCTAAAATAGCATCTACTTTTTCTGCTAAAGAAGCATCAGTTTCGTTAAAATATGTTCTTCTTTCAGAGTGCCCTAAAATAACAGTTTTAACATCAATAGCTTTTAACATATCTGCAGAAATCTCTCCAGTATATGCTCCGTTTTTAGCTTGATGCATATTTTGTGCTACAACTTCTATACTAGAACCATTAGCAGCACTAATAGATGTAGCTAGGTTTACAAATGTTGGTGCTACAATTACACGAGTATTGCTTAACTCTTCATTTTTAATTGCTGCTTTTAAATCTTCAATAAGTTGTATGCTTTCCTTATTGTTGTTATTCATTTTCCAGTTTCCTGCTACTATTTTTGATCTCATAATTGTAATTTTATCTCTAGATATTTTGTTACTCGTGTTTGTTTTTATTCGAGCGTAAATTTAAGCAATGAAAAAACAAAAATCATTGAGAAATTAAAATAGTTACTAAAACGTTTTATTACTGTTTTTTTAAAGCCTTTATAATATTTTTATCAGAAGCATCTGTTGCTTTAAAAAGCACTATTTTTCCTTGTTCATCAATTACCATATACCTAGGTATCCAACTTAATCCTATAAAATCTACAAGTTCTCCATTTTTCATTCCTTTAGGCAAGTTGTAATGATTGCCTTTTAATTGAAGTCTTTGCACAACTTTTTTCCAAGAACGTTTATTTTCATCAACCGATAAAAACAAAAAAGCTACCTCAGGAAATTCTTTTTGCAATGCTTTAACCTTTGGCATACCCACAATACAATCTCTACACCAAGAAGCCCAAAAATCTACTAGTATTTTTTTTCCTTTATGATTTGCAATTACCTCTTTAAAAGTACTTTTTTTATTATTTAAACTAAATACATTTTCTTGTAAAGCTACTTCTGTAAATGCTGTTGGTGTTTCAAAACTACAACTAGCACATATTATAAGTATTAATAAAATTGATTTTTTTATCATGTTTTTATTTTTTTTATTGGTCATTAGCTACAAATATTACTTACATTTTTAAGTACTATTTAATCACAAATTTAAGTACTTTTGCATAACTTTTTTTTAGAAAACCGATGACAACACAAGAACTTATTACCCAGATTCGAAAGAAAAAATCATTTTTATGTATTGGATTAGATGTAGATTTAAATAAAATACCCGAACATCTTTTACAAGAAGAAGATCCTATTTTTGAATTTAACAAAGCAATTATTGATGCTACTCATCATTTATGTGTTGCCTACAAACCAAATACAGCTTTTTATGAGGCTTATGGTTTAAAAGGTTGGCAATCTCTAGAAAAAACAATTACATATTTAAATAGCAATTATCCAGAAATTTACACAATTGCAGATGCTAAACGTGGCGATATTGGTAATACTTCTACCATGTATGCCAAAGCTTTTTTAGAAGATTTAGCTTTTGATTCTGTTACCGTAGCACCATATATGGGTAAAGATTCTGTAGAACCTTTTTTAGCTTTTAAAGACAAACATACTATTATGCTTGCGCTTACATCTAATGAAGGTGCTTTTGATTTTCAAACAAAAAAAATAGATAATACTGAGTTGTACAAACAAGTTTTAGAAACCTCTAAAGGTTGGAAAAACTCTGAAAACCTTATGTATGTTGTAGGTGCAACAAAAGCAGAATATTTTAAAGAAATTAGAAAAATTGTTCCAAATTCTTTTTTATTAGTTCCTGGTGTTGGTGCACAAGGTGGTAATTTACAAGATGTTTGTAAGTACGGTTTATCTAAAGATATCGGTTTATTAATAAATTCTTCTAGAGGAATTATTTATGCTTCTAAAGCTGAAGATTTTGCCTCTAAAGCAACTTTAAAGGCAGAAGAATTACAGCAACAAATGGCTGTTTTTGTTTAAGTAAATTTGTTTTCTAGTAAGTTTTCTTTACTTAAATAACAAATCTTGTTTATTTTAGTAAGTACTTTCATGGCTTTAAAAGCAGCAAAATCGCTTTTAGATTCATCTATAAAACGATAATTTCTTTCTTTTTCTATTAGTTTATAATATCTATCTAACAGAAGCTTTCTACGGGTTTGTGTTTGGTTGGTTAATTGCATTTCAATAAAATTTGTTCTTAAAGATAAACAAATTTTATTGAAATTGCTATTGGCATTTACTATCTATTATCCTGTAAAGCAAACACTTGTTTTAGTAAAGCAGTGTTTCTTAATCCTGCTTTTTCTCTAATTCCTTTTTCCTCTACTTCAATCATTGTAAAAACACCTTTTAAAGCTTGGTTGGTTACATATTGAGTTAAATCTGGATTTACTCTTTTTACAAATGGTATAGAATTATATTTTGTAATTAGGTTTGCCCAAATTTTATCTGCTCCAACTTTACCAAAAGAATTTTTAATTACTGGTGTAAAACTAGATGTTAATTGGTTGGTTGTTCTGTTTTGCAAATACGAAGTTGCCGCATTCTTGTCTCCTAATAAAATATTCTTAGCATCTGCAAAAGACATCTTTTTAACCGCATTCACAAAAATTGGTGTTGCTGTTTTTACCGCATCTTCTGCTGCTCTATTTAATGCCTTTACCCCTTGATCTGCTAAATTACCCAAACCAATTTTTCTTAAACCATCGTCTACTTTTTGAAGTTCTGCTGGCAATAAAATTTTTACTAAATTATTTTTATAAAAACCATCTGTAGCTGTTAATTTAGATACCTGATTTTTAATACCATTGTCTAAAGCTTGACGTAGACCATTACCTATTTGCTCTTGAGACAAAATTCCTGAACCATTAGTTGGTATGTGTTTTGCTATTTTTTGAAGCTCTGCACATCCTACAAACTGGATAGCTACCATTAAAATTAAAACTTTTTTTATCATTCTTTTTATATTTATCTATTAATATGAAACTTTTTTTCTAAAATAGTCACTTTTATTTAAAACTGTCCGTTTTCTTATCATAACCATACGGGCAATGTTTGCAGCCATTTTTACAGCAATGTCCTCTTTTTAAATGATATTTTTCTGTAAACACTTTATAGCCTTGTTCATTTAAATAAAAATCTCCTTCTTCTATTGTAATTCTTTCTTTGTACATGTTACAAAAATATGATTTTAATCCATAAAAAAAGCGCTCTTATACGAGCGCTTTTAATTTTTTATTTTTTTTTATCTGGAGGAAATCTTGCAATAATCTCTTTTACAAATTCTTTAATTCTTTCTTCTTTTTTAGCTCTATTTTGTAGTAACAAAGCCCCTGTACCTACACCTTGCCAAACTAGTTCTTTTTTATCCTTGTCTATAAAATCTATAAATAGTGTTCCTTCTGTATATTGATTTACGTTTACATTATTAAAACCTCCACCCCAAAAAGGACTCCAACCCCATCCAAAACCCCAACCAAAATTATTATTCTGATTTACATTTACACGCTCTCTAGATTTTGTAAAAATACCTACTAACAAATCTGGATCACTCGATTTTGTATATCCTTGTGCCAATAACTCTGTTTCTATAGCTCTTAAAATTCTTTTTTTATCTAAATCAGATATTTTTGCTTTGTCTATCTCTGGTTTATAAAAAGCAAATGTTTTGTACTTATTAAAATCTACTTTGTCATCATAATCTGTAATAACTCTTACCGAGCTACAAGAAGATACTACTA
>CALHCK010000263.1 GCA_937936695.1 uncultured Polaribacter sp. | reverse complement strand
ATTATATGAAACATATAAAAATAGTTTAGATATTGAGTTAATAAGTGGAGGCTTGTTTTTAAATAATAGAGTAGGATATATTAATGACATAGCACCTTATATTAAACAAGGGGCTTATAAAAGTGTAGAAATTACAACAGGGGTTAAATTTGGAGAGGCATTTTTAGCTGTTTTATATGGAGATGGAAAAATTGTATTAAATTCTTTACAGCCTTCAATAGCTTTGTGTATTATCAAATATAAATACCCAGAACGTCAATTACAATTTGGAGAAATTCTTTTAAAAGCTGTTTATTTTGATGGTTTAAGTGCAAACGATATACATGGTTTGGCAAAGTATGCTGTAAAAATAGGAATGGAAGAAAAAGATTTTTTATATAGTATGAAAGAACTAAAATATAAAGAGATGGCAGAAGCAGAGTTTATGACGTTTAAAAACAGTTCGCATACCGGAATGCCTACTTTGGTTTTAGAAAATAATGATAAACAACATTTACTTGCTGGTGGCTATGCTAATTTTGAAACTTTAGAAGCTAGATTAAAAAAGGTTTTGAACTTGTAAGTATTAGTGTTTTTAAAATATATTTTGTTTCAGTGTAATTAAAAATAAGATTTAATGAAAATCTTATTTTTAATAATACTTATACTTCTAAAATTCTATTTGAAAATTTTATTGAATATAAGTTTATCTTATATTTCTTTTAGTTTAAAACGATAAGTATTAATTAAGATTAATAACTAAACAATTTTTGGAGATTTTTAAAAACATCCAAAAATTGTTTAACCTTAATTTTTTTATTAAAAAGAGTTGTTAAAAACTCATTAAAAAACCAATTCCATTTCCATTAGCTATAACTTTAAATTCACGAATATCTTCATTAAAAGATGTTGAACTTAAAGAGGAGTTGTATAAATCAATAGCTTGTTTTGTTTTTTTATTTACGTTTGATGAAATAGGAATCCCGATAGCTACAAGTCCAGCTCCAATACCTGCTAACGTCCAATTAGCATCTCCACCACTAATAGCACTCCCGATAGGGAAACCAATTAACCCTCCACCAGCATAACCAAGTATAGAAGAAATTATGTTATTAGATTGTGCTTTTTTAATTAAATTAAATGCTTGACTGTTAGATTTCATTGTTTTTACTAAATCCTTCATAGTCATCTGACTTCCGTTTAGAGAATATTTGTAACCTCCAAAAACTTTTTCAGTTTCAATTTTTTGGGAAAAACAAAACATAATTGTAGCAAGAGTAAATAATAAAGTTAAAAATGTTTTTTTCATTTTAAAATTGATATTAATTTTTTTGATTAAAATTTGATAATTATTTAAACATATCCATTCCTGGTATATTAGGCATACCACTTTTAGCCGCTTCAGCCATTTCTACTTCATTTATTTTAGAGGCTTTTTCTATAGCTTTATTTAAAGTTAAAATTAAATAATCCTCTAACTCTTCAGCGTCATTTAACAAAGAGTCATCAATAGTAATTGCTTTAATTTTTCTATTGGCAGTAAGTGTTATTTTTAATTTTCCATCGGCACCAACTTCATCAACTAAAACAGTATCTAATCTATTTTTTGTTTCTTCAACTTTTTGTTGTGCTTCTTTTAGTTTACCCATCATTCCAGAAAGATCTCCAAACATATTTTTATTTTTTAATTAGTATGCACTGCAAATTTAGTGATTTTGTAAAGAAGCAAATTAACAAAAATTGGCAAAAAATGTTCTCTTTTAGACTGTTTTAAATATTACATTTGCTACCGTTTGTAAAATTATAGATGATGAAAAGTACTGATGCAAAATTTCCTGTAGCACACAAAGAGCCTACAACATTAGAAAAGCATGGTGATATTAGAACAGATAATTATTTTTGGATGCGTTTGTCTGATGAGCAAAAACTTGCAGAAGTAACAGATGCACACACAAAAAAAGTAATAGATTATTTAGAAGCAGAAAATAAGTATTACAACGCAATAACTAGTTATACCAAACCTTTTGAAGAATTTTTATTTAATGAGATGAAAGGAAGGATAAAAGAAGATGATGCTTCTGTACCTTATAAAGACAATGGTTATTTTTACATCACTCGTTATGAAACAGGGAAACAATATCCTATTTACAGCAGAAAAAAAGAAACGTTAGAAGCTAAAGAAGAAATTATTTTTGATGTAAATGAAATGGCCAAAGATTTTGATTATTATCAATTAGGGGGCTTAAATGTTTCTATGGATAATAAATTGGTAGTTTTTGCAACAGACACAGTAAGCAGAAGACAATATTTTTTAAGAATAAAAAACTTAGAAACAGGAGAGGTTTATAAAGATGTTATTGAGAACACAACAGGAAGCTCTGTTTGGGCAAATGATAATAAAACTATTTTTTACACAAAAAAAGACCCTGTAACGCTTAGAAGCGAAAAAATTTACAGACATGTTTTAGGTACACCTACTTCAGAAGATGTAGAAGTATACCATGAAAAAGATGATACTTTTGGTACTTATGTAACAAAATCTAAGTCAGATAAATATTTAATAATAGGTTCTTATAGTACTGTTTCTTCAGAATCGCAATATTTAGATGCTAATAATCCAACAGGTAATTTTACTATTATTCAACCAAGGGAAAGAGATCTAGAGTATGAAATTTCTCATTTTGAAGATCATTTTTATCTGTTAACTAACAAAGACAACGCTACCAATTTTAAATTAATGAAAACACCAGTAAAACAACCTGGTAAAGATAATTGGGTAGATGTTATTCCGCACAGAGAAGATACTTTGTTAGAAGATTTTTCAATATTTAAAGAATATTTAGTTTTAGAAGAACGTACAAACGGATTAAGTAAAGTAAGAATAAAAAGATGGGATAATAGCAAAGATTATTATTTACCTTTTTCTGAAGAAACTTATTCTGTAAACGTATATGCAAATCCTGAGTTTGATACACATACTATAAGATATTCTTACAATTCTTTTACAACACCTAACTCAGTTATAGATTTTAACATGAGTACTCTTGCCAAAGACATAAAAAAAGAACAAGAAGTTTTAGGCGGTACATTTAATAAAGAAAACTATATAAGCAAACGTGTTTGGGCAACTGCAAGAGATGGTAAAAAAGTACCCATTTCTATAGTATATCATAAAAATACCGAGTTAAATAAAGATACTCCTTTATTACAATATGCTTATGGCTCTTATGGATATACAATACCAGATAATTTTTCTAGTACACGTTTAAGTTTATTAGACAGAGGTTTTGTATATGCATTGGCTCACATAAGAGGAGGGGAGTATTTAGGTAGACAATGGTATGATGATGGTAAAATGTTAAACAAAAAAAATACATTTACAGATTTTATAGATTGCTCTAAATTTTTAATTGAAAATAATTATACTTCCGCAGCACATTTATATGCCATGGGAGGTTCGGCAGGAGGTTTATTAATGGGAGCTATAGTAAATATGAATGCAGAATTGTACAATGGTATTATAGCCTCTGTGCCTTTTGTAGATGTTGTTTCTACAATGATAGATGAAAGCATTCCTTTAACTACAGGTGAGTATGATGAGTGGGGAAACCCGAATGATAAAGAATATTACGATTATATAAAATCGTATTCTCCATACGATCAAGTAGTTGCTAAAGATTACCCTAATATGATGATTACAACAGGTTTTCATGATTCTCAGGTACAGTACTGGGAACCTGCAAAATGGATTGCTAAACTAAGAGAACTTAAAACCGATAACAATGTTCTTATGTTAGATACAAATATGGATGCAGGACACGGTGGGGCATCGGGTAGGTTTGATGCTTTAAAAGAAACAGCCAAAATGTATACTTTCTTTTTAGCTTTAGAAGATAAAATAAATTAAGTGTTAAAAACAGTTTTAATATTTAAGTATTAAATGTATTTTTGTCTCCTAAATCGAAGAAAAAATAAGAGTTATTATTAGTATTTAAAATAACAATTACTTTGATAATAGTGATATAATGACTAGAAATAAAGGAATTACAAATTCAATTTTAGACTTAGTAGGTGATACACCTTTAATAAAGTTACATAAAATAACCAAAGACTTACCTGGTAATTATTATGCTAAATTTGAAGCTTTTAACCCTGGTCATTCTGCAAAAGATAGAATAGCTTTACATATAATACAAGACGCAGAAAAAAAAGGAATCCTTAAAAAAGGAGCTACTATTGTAGAAACTACATCGGGTAATACTGGGTTTAGTTTGGCTATGATTAGTATTGTTAGAGGATATAAATGTATTTTAGCAGTAAGTGATAAATCGTCTAGAGACAAAATAGATTTGCTAAAATCTATGGGAGCAGAAGTACATGTATGTCCTGCAAATGTACCTCCAGAAGATCC
>CALHCK010000262.1 GCA_937936695.1 uncultured Polaribacter sp. | reverse complement strand
ATAGTATATAGGATTTGTACTTTTTTCTGATAAAATGATTGCAAAATTACTAAATTTTTTTGTAAGATAGTCAACCAAAAGGTTTTTTGTAAACTGTTCGCTCTCATAATGCCCAATATCTGCTAAAAGAAGCTGTTCTTCTGCCTGAAAAAACTCGTGATATTTAAAATCAGCACTTATATAAGCATCAGCACCAGCACGTTTTGCGTTATTAATCGCAAAGCTACCAGAACCACCTAAAACGGCTACTTTTTTTATTTTTTTATCAATATATTTAGAATGTCTTATACAATCTGTTTGCATTTTTTCTTTTAAATATAATAAAAAATCCTTTTCGTACATCGCAGTATCTAGTTCTCCAATCATTCCCATTCCAATATGCTGATGTATATTTTCAGTGTTTGTTATTTCGTAAGCAACTTCTTCATAAGGATGATTGTTTTTTAGAGCTTTTAATATGCTACTTTCATTTTTAGATTCGAAAGTTACACTAATTTGTGTTTCTCTTTCTTGATGAATTTTTCCTTTTTCTCCTATAACAGGATTAGAAATTTCATTTCCTCTGAATGTACCATTACCTTCTAAATTAAAAGAACATAGATCATAGTTTCCTATATTTCCAGCCCCAGCATTAAAAAGAGCTTTTCTTAGTAAATCAGCCTCTTTAATAGGTACGTAGGTAGTTAGTTTTTTTATGATTCCTTTTTTAGGTATTAAAACAGATGTATTTATAAGTTCTAAAACTTCACACATTTTAGCAGAAACACCTTTGTGCGTATTGTCTAAGGCGGTGTGGGTAGCATAAATAGCAATGTCATTTTTTATGGATTTTAATACCACACGCTCT
The DNA here is from genome assembly GCA_937936695.1 of uncultured Polaribacter sp. Lineage (GTDB taxonomy): Bacteria > Bacteroidota > Bacteroidia > Flavobacteriales > Flavobacteriaceae > Polaribacter. Next base: position 15,985 of record CALHCK010000262.1, on the reverse strand, counting down.
ACATAAGAGTTACCGTTTATCTTTTTTAAACCTCCAAATATAATTGGATGAAAACTAACAATTAAATTACAGCCTTTAGCAATAGCTTCGTCTACGGTTTCCTCTAAAGTGTCTAATGTTACCAATACCCCAGAAACTTCTGTTTGGTAATTACCAATTAACAAACCTACATTATCAAAGTCTTCAGCATATTGTAAAGGCGCTAATTTTTCTATATAATCTGTTATATTTTTTACAATCATAAAATTAAATTATGTCTAAGGTCAAAGTTAGTATTTTCTTATAAGAATCCATAAAAATGAATTATTTTCGTTGCAATGAAAATTCTTCGTTTTTTATTGTTTCCTTTTGCAATTGTATACAACGTAATTACATCAGTACGTAATTTGTTTTTTAACGTTGGTTTGTTAAAACAAAAAACATTTGATTTGCCTGTTATTGTAGTGGGTAATTTAAGTGTTGGAGGAACAGGTAAAACACCTCAAATAGAATATTTAATTCGTTTGTTAAAAGATACATATAAAGTAGCTGTTTTAAGTAGAGGGTATAAAAGAAAAACATCAGATTTTGTATTATTAAATGATAAACATTCTGCAGAAGATGTAGGTGATGAGCCTTTGCAATATTTTAATAAGTTTACAAATATAAATGTAGCTGTAGATGCCAATAGAGTAGCGGGCATTTCTAAATTATTGACATTAAAATCTCCAGAAATTATCTTATTAGATGATGCTTATCAGCATAGGAAAGTTAAAGGGAGCTTTTATGTTTTACTAACAAAATATGATGATTTATTTACAAAAGATTATTTATTACCAACAGGGAATTTAAGAGAGAGCAGAAGAGGAGCAAAAAGAGCGAACGTGATTTTGGTAACTAAATGTCCTAAAAGCTTAAATAAACAAGAACAAAATAAAATTAAAACAAATTTAAAAAGGTATTGTAAGCACGTTTTTTTTACAGCAATTAGCTACGACTCTAAAACTTCTGGGTGCAAAGAAATTTTAGTAAAAGAATTACAGCAATACCATGTTTTATTAATTACAGGTATTGCTAACCCAACCCCTTTATTATCTTTTTTAAAAGAAAGTAAAGTGCATTATAAACATTTAAAGTTTTCTGATCATCATCATTTTTCAGAAAAAGAAATACAGTTAATACAACAAGATTTTAAAAATTTACCTTCTGTAAAAAAAATAATTTTAACTACAGAAAAAGATTATGTACGGTTAAAAAATAATATAGAAGAAATTTCTTTTTTAGGAATTAAAACGATGTTTTTAGAAGAGCAATTCACTAATTTTAATAGTATTATTAAAAATCACATAGAAAAAAACCAGCATTTTTAAGTGCTGGTTTTCTCTTTTTTTGATTTTTGTTAGAAGTAATTTTGGGTTAACTTCATTATTATGACACTATTTTATTTTCTAAGTCACATTTTAAATTTGATTTATGGTATTATTTTTGATATTTTTGAAGAAACCAACTTAATATGAAAACATTTTTATTTAGCATAACATTATTTTTACTAGTTAGTTTTTCTGTAGCAGGACAAAATTCTAGTAGAGGAAAAGATTTAAAGTGGCAATCTAGTTATAAAAAAGCACTAAAAAAATCTAAAAAAGAAAAGAAACCTTTGCTTATTTATTTTACAGGTTCAGATTGGTGTGGGCCTTGTAAAGTATTAGATAAAAAGCTTTTTCACTCAGAGAAATTTGGTAAAATAGCCAAGAAAGATTTAATATTATATACCGCAGATAGCCCAAGAAACACAGATTTAATAGACGCGTCTGATTTAAAGGTGAATAAATATTTAAAAAAGAAATTTAAGGTAAAATCTTTTCCAACAATTGTTTTTGTAAATCATAAAGAAAAAGTCTTGGGAACTAAGAAGGGCTTAATTATTACAGATTACTACTATCCGTTTATTGAATCTATGATTAAAAAATATTAGAATTTAAATACTCTTTTTTACTATTTTTATGATATGAAAAATGTGAAAAAGATTATTTTATTTATTGCTTTTATTCTGGGTGTAACACTATTAGTAGTCTTTACAGCAAATTATACTATTGCACTAAATGCAAAAAATAAAACTTTTTCTGCTGTTTCTAAAATTCCTAAAAATAAAGTTGGTTTAGTTCTAGGAACATCTAAATTACTGAAAAATGGAAATATCAATTTGTATTTTAGGTTTAGAATTAATGCAACAGTAAAGTTATTTAAAAATAATAAAATTGATTTTGTTTTAGTTAGTGGAGATAATGGTAATCATAATTATGATGAACCAACTGATTTTAAAAATGAATTGATAGCAAATGGTATTCCTGCTAATAAAATCTTTCTTGATTATGCCGGTTTTAGAACTTTAGATTCGGTTGTAAGAGCTAAACATATTTTTGGGCAATTGAGTATTACAATAATATCACAAAAATTTCATAACGAAAGAGCCATCTTTCTTTCAGAAAAACATGGGATTAAAGCAATAGGTTTTAATGCAAAAGATGTAAATACACGTTATGGTTTTAAAACTAAAATAAGAGAATATTTTGCTAAAACAAAGGCATATTTAGATATTTTATTAAATACAAAACCTAGGTTTTTAGGTAATAGTATAGAAATAAGTTCTTAAATATTTTCCTTTTTTAAAAGATTTTAAATAATCAAATAAATGAAAATTCAAATTAAAGAAACAAAAGAAATTGAGATTAATCAAATTGTCGAATTATACAGCGCAAATAATTGGAGTTCTGCTGATAAACCAACCGAATTAAAAAATGCTTTACTAAATTCTCATTCTCTTATTTCTGCTTGGGATAAAGATAAATTGGTTGGTCTTGGAAATGCAATATCTGATGGGTCCTTGGTTGTTTATTATCCGCATTTATTAGTTCATCCGCAATATCATGGTTTAGGAATAGGACGATTAATAGTAGATAAATTTCAAGAAAAGTACAAAGACTTTCATATGCAAATGTTAACAGCAGACGGAGAAGCTATTGATTTTTATAAAAAGGTTGGTTTTAAAAAAGCAGGTAAAACAATGCCTATGTGGATTTACAAAGGAAATGAACATTAATTAGATAATTACCAAAGCTTTGTTTTCTAAAACTTAGTTATTTGTGTAGTGTTAATCTTATAAGTTTAAAGCATAAAAAAAACCGAAACATATAAATGTTTCGGTTTTTATTTTATTAAAAAACTATTAAGTAATTATTTTTGATTAATTACTCTAAAAGTAGTTCTTCTGTTTGCTCTGTGTTGCGCCTCAGTACAAGAAACACCGTCAGAACATCTGTTAGTTAATTTTCTTTCTCCGAAACCGTTACCAGTTAATAAACTTGGGTTAATTCCTTTAGAAATTAAGTAGTTTGTAACAGCTTGTGCTCTTCTTTCAGATAAATCTTGGTTGTTTACTTTAGAACCTCTAGAATCTGTATGAGACTCAATAGCTACAGCAACTCCAGTTTTTAATACTGGTAAAAGTCTAGCATCAATAATTCTTTTAGCTCCAGCAGTTAAAGTTGCACTTCCTAAATTCCAGTTAACAGGTAAAATAGTGTTGTTTACTAATTCACACTCAACTTCTTTCCAAGTAGTTAAACCACCTTTGTTAACTAATACTTCTTTAGTTACAGTTTTGTATTTAGCAGGAATAGTAACTTCTTCTTTCCAAGCATCTTTTACTAAAACTGTTTTCTTAATAGTACTATAAACAGCAGGAATAGTAATAGATCTAGTAGTTGGTCCTTTAACCATTACTCTTTTAGTATATGTTTTTTCATATCCTGGTACTGGAGACGATACTGTAGAAGCATCAGAATTTAATGTTTTTAAAGGTACAGTAACAAACTGTGCTGCTACAGGCTTGTAACACCAGTATCTACAATCGTTAGGGTCACTAGATTCACAATCAGGAGCTTTTTCACTCATTTCCCAATTAGCAGAAGCCGCTTTAGTTTCAATTGTTTTAGAGTCAGTACCAAAAGTAGCATTTACAACTCTTAATTTGTTAGCATCTTCTTTAGCAACATAAGAAACAGCTTTATTTTCCCATACAGCAGGAACAATTTCTAAACGCTCTCCAGCTTCTTTTACTAAAACTCTTTCTGTAATAGTTTTGTATTGAGCAGGACGAGTTACTATTTTCTTATAAGCAGGTGCAATTTCAATAGTAACATCTTCGTTTTTCCATAATTCAGGAGTTTTACAACGTACATAACATTTTCCTGGTTCAGGGTTTTCTGGTAAATCTTGACCAAAAGAAGCTGCAGCAACCATTAAAAAAGCTGCACTAAGTAAAAATTTTTTCATAATTAATCTGTTTTGTTTTTTATACTACATGTAAGACACTCAATTTTTTGTAGAGTCACACAATTTCTAACAAAAGTAAAAAAATAATTTAACTAAGTATTAACAATATCTTATAATTTGTTATAATAAAGGCTTTTTATAATTCCGTCTGATAAACCTATTTTAGGAACATAAATTTTTCTTGCACCACTCCACTTCATTGCAGAAAGATAAATTTTTGTTGCTGGTATAATTACATCGGCTCTATCTGGGTTTAAACTAAGTTCAGAAACCCTTTCATTATAAGACATTTCTTTTAAAAATTGATATTGAGCATTTAAGTATATGTAAGAAATAGGTTTTCCTTCTGTTCTTCCAGACATTTTAAACAACTTATTAATGTTACCACCAGAACCTATTAAAGATATTTTTTTAATGTCTTTTGTGTTTTTCTTTATCCACTTTTCTACATTATTAAAAATTTCTTTGTTCACAGATTTTTTGTTGTTTAACAAACGTACTGTTCCCATTTTAAAAGATTTAGAAGTTATTACCTTACCTTCAGAAAACAAGGTGAATTCTGTACTCCCTCCTCCAACATCAACATAAAGGTAAGCATTATCACCTTCTATTAATTGGTTTAAATCTGTAGCAGATATAATTTCAGCTTCTTCTTTACCTCCAATAATATCTATTTTTATGCCTGTTTTTTTGTGTATTTCTGCAACAACTTCTTTACCATTTTTAGCATCTCGCATTGCAGAGGTAGCACAAGCTTTATATCTTTCAACTCCATGTACATCCATTAAAAGTTTAAAAGATTCCATGGCTTTAATCATTCTATCAATGTTTTCTTGACTGATAGTACCGCCAACAAAAGCATCTGCACCTAAACGAATAGGAACACGAACCAAAGAAGATTTTTTAAATTGAGGTTCTTTGTCTTTATATACAATTACATTGGAAACTAATAACCTAATAGCATTAGAACCAATATCTATAGCACCATATTTTTTTATTTCTAACAAAGTAATTTATTTATGATTTTTAGGAAACTCTATCATAAAAGTTTTCCCTTTTTTAATGTTTTTCCAATGTTTTTCATCAAATTGAATTCCAATAACTCCACATGTTGATACATGTGAAATAGGTTGACTTCCAAATTTATTTACAAATGTATTTATACCATGGTCATGACTAAAAATTATAGCAGAATTAAAACCATCGTCTAAAGCATTTACTGTTTTAACTAAATAACCATCACTAAAACTATACAGTTGTTTTTTTATTTGAAGATTAGATAGTGGGTACTCTAAGTTTTCACAAAATATAATAGCAGTATGCAACGCTCTATTAGCACTGCTAGAAACAAAAACATCTGGTCTGTCTATTTTTTTTGCTAAAAATTTAGATATTAAATGAGCATCTTTAAGTCCCCTCTTTTTTAAAGGTCTGTCTATGTCTTCTATACCTGAGTATTCCCAAGAAGATTTAGCATGTCTAACAATATATAAAGTTTTCATTTAGTTAATTTCTATCGGTGTAAATATAAAATTTATGGAGCTAATCTTTCTAATTTCCATGAAAAATCTTTTTGTAAAGAATAACGAATTCTATCATGCATTCTGTTGGGTCTCCCTTGCCAAAATTCTATAGTATGTGGTTTTACAAGATAGCCACCCCAATGCGGAGGTCTTTTAATATCTTTTCCTTCAAAATTTCTTTTAAACATAGTTAGGTTTTTATCTAACTCTTCTCTAGAAGCAACAACTGTACTTTGGTTAGATGCCCAAGCACCTAATTTACTACCTTCTGGTCTAGAATTAAAATAATTATCAGAAGTGTTTTCTGCTAGTTTTTCTGCTACTCCTTTAATAATAATTTGTTGCTCTAATGCAGGCCAAAAAAACGACAGACATATGTTGTTATTCTCTGCAATAGCTTTCCCTTTTTCTGAAGTGTAATTGGTGTAAAAAACAAAGCCTTCATTGGTTAATTTTTTTAACAAAACAATTCTTGTCTTTGGAAAACCATCTTTACCAATAGTAGCAATACTCATGGCATTTGCCTCTTCAATACTATTAGATTCGTCTGCTTTTTTAAACCAATTTTTAAATAATTCTATTGGATTTTTTGGGCAATTACTTTCTAAAAGTTCTTGCTTTTCATAAGATTTACGATAATTACTAAGATCTTTTGACATTTTGTTTTTTTAGATGCTACAAAAATACGAATGTTTTAAGTATTTGAAACCATACCTAAATAACATTACGACACTTTAAAATTTAATTTGTCACTAATACTTGTTTTAGTATACTTATATGTGGTATTTAGTTTTCTTTTTAAATAGAGATAATCCAATAAAAGTTAAAATACCATTTAAAATAAGTACAAAAAAACCAAAATCGAAATTAAAAAAATGTAAACTGTTGTAGCTAATAACAAAAGTTAAAATAGGAGCTAATATACAGATAGCTGGTACCATTTTATCTTTTACTTTTTGTTTAGTAAATAAACCAAATGCATACAACCCAAGTAGAGGGCCATAAGTATATCCTGCAGCTTTAAAAATATTGGCAATAACACTTTCGTTAGCTATAAAGTATTTAAAAACTAGAATGGTAAGAACCAAAATAATAGAAAAAATAACATGAATTTTCTTTCTTATTTTTTCTCTCACTTTTTTGTCTTTCTTTTTATGTATTTCTAATATATCTATACTAAAAGAAGTTGTTAATGAGGTTAAGGCAGAATCTGCACTAGAGTATGCTGCAGCAATAAGACCTAATAGAAAAAATAAAGCAGTTGCAACACCTAAACTACCTTTAGTAGCAATAATAGGAAACAGTTTGTCTTTATGTGCATCTATACCGTTTTGTTGTGCATAATCTGTTAAAAGCACACCTAAAGCTAAAAAGAAAAAATTTACAATAACTAATACAATTGTAAACGAAAACATGTTTTTTTGAGCATCTTTTAAATTTCTGCAGGTAAGGTTTTTTTGCATCATATCTTGGTCTAAACCAGTCATAACAACAGCAATAAATGCACCAGATAAAAATTGTTTCCAAAAATAATTTCCGGCACTAATATCATCAAAGAAAAATATTTTAGAATATTTACTTTCAGATACGTATTCTAATAAATTGTCAATTTTCATTTCATTAGAAATTGTATAAATACATACGCCAACAGCAATTAGCATAAAAAGAGTTTGTAATGTATCTGTCCAAACAATAGTTTTTATACCTCCTTTAAAAGTATACAACCAAATTAATAAAATTGTTATAGAAACGGTAACCCAAAACGGAATTCCGTAGGCGTCAAATAATATAGTTTGTAAAACTTTGGCTACTAAAAATAACCTAAAAGCAGCACCAATAGTTCTAGATAAAAGAAAAAAACTAGCACCCGTTTTGTAGGTGTATTTACCAAATCTATCTTCTAAATAGGTATAAATAGAGGTTAAGTTTAATCTGTAATATAATGGCAGTAATACCAAACCTATAATTGCGTAGCCAATAACATACCCAAGCACCATTTGAAAATAACTCATGTTTTGAGTTTCTACCCAACCTGGTACCGAAATAAAAGTAACCCCAGAAAGTGAGGCACCTATCATTCCAAAAGCTACCAAATACCAAGGAGAAGAGTTGTTTGCTTTAAAAAAAGTTTTGTTGTTGGCAGATTTTCCTGTGATGTAAGAAATTACTATTAATACAGCAAAATAGGCAATAATTAATAGTATTATGTATGCTGTTGTCATTGGTAGTGTATTAGTTATAGATTGGTAAATACGAAGATATAGTTTTTTAAATTTTTAATTGATTATTTGGTAATTGATAATTGAGAATACTTAATTTTGTAGGCTATGGATTTTTCGTCAAAACTTTTAGAAAACGCAGTAAACGAAGTGTCTCGTTTACCTGGTATTGGTAAGCGTACTGCTTTACGTTTGGTGCTACATTTATTAAAACAACCAGCAGATAATACTAAATTTTTATCAGAAGCTTTGTTGCATTTAAGAAATGATGTAAAAACATGCGAAAAATGTCATAATATTTCAGATACTGCATTGTGTGAGATATGTAATAACGTAAAAAGAAAATCTGAAATTGTTTGTGTTGTAGAAGATATTAGAGATGTTATGGCTATAGAAAGCACGTCTCAATTTAATGGTTTGTATCATGTGTTAGGTGGTAAAATTTCGCCTATAGAAGGTATTGGACCTCAGAATTTACAGATAGAATCTTTAGTAAACAAAGTAAAAGAAGGTACTGTTAAAGAATTAATATTTGCATTAAGTTCTACCATGGAAGGAGATACAACTAATTTTTATATTTTTAAACAGATAGAAAAGTACGATATTAAAACTTCTACAATAGCACGTGGTATTTCTGTTGGAGATGAATTAGAGTTTGCAGATGAAGTAACTTTAGGAAGGTCTATTGTAAATAGAATTCCGTTTGAACAAAGTATCAGAGAATAAAAAAAGCACACTTTTTAAAGTGCGCTCTTTTTAATAATATTTAAGATAAATTATTTTTTATTTAGTATTTAGTATTTCGTTTTCTGTTTTATCCCAAGATCTTTTTTCTCTAATTCTCTTGTAAAGCTTAATTGCTAACATCAACAACACTCCGAAAAGAAGAATACCAACTACACCCCAAATCCAATTAATAGCACTTTTTAAAGTTACTAAAAACACAACTGCAAATAGTATTATTGTGGCTATTTCGTTCCAGATGCGTAATTGTAAAGCAGAATATTTAACAATATCATTTTGTAATAATTTGTAAATTCTGTGGCACGAGTAATGATAAAAATACAAAGCCAATACAAAAGCAAGTTTAACATGCATCCATGGCATTTGTAAATAATATGGATTTTTATAAAGCATCCAAATAGCAAAAAAACTAGCTAAAACAGCAGAAGGCCAAGTAATAATATACCAAAGGCGCTTACTCATTAATTTAAACTGAGTTTGCAATATTTCTTTTGCAGTTTCAGGTTTGTTTTCTGCTTCTGTTTGATAAATGAATAATCTAGGAATATAAAACAAGCCCGCAAACCAAGTTACTACAAAAATAATGTGTAATGCTTTTACGTATAAAAAATCCATAGGAATTAGTTTTATGTGTTGGTTGTTAAAAATATCAACAAAAACAGATTGTTATTTCTTGTTTTTCCAATCGTTAATCCAAGATACCATCACATCTACCCAATCATCGTTATCATTCATACAGGGTATGTGTTTGTAATCTGTTCCGCCAGCTTCCATAAAATCTTCTTTACCTTCCATGGCAATTTCTTCTAAAGTTTCTAAACAATCAGAAACAAAGGCAGGGGTAATTACTGCTAATTTCTTTTTTCCTTCAGAAGGGAATTTTTCTAATTCAAAATCTGTATAAGGTTTTAACCAAGGATCTTTTAATAAACGAGATTGAAAAGAATTGCTCCAAGTACCTTCTTTTAAATTTAGTTCTTTTGCAATTTCCTTAGTAGTTTCAAAACATTGGTGTCTGTAACAAGTATGATGTGCAACAGAATTACGTTCGCAACAAGAACCATCTATTTTACAGTGACTTTTTGTTGGGTCAGATTTTTTAATATGTCTTTCTGGAATACCGTGGTAAGAAAATAAAATATGATCATAATCAAAACCTTTTAAATGATTAGCAATGTTGTTACTCATTGCCTTAATATAATCTGGCTTGTTGTAAAAAGGTGGTAAAACATCTAACTTTATATGCGGATATTTTTCTGCTAAAATTTCTTCAGCCTGAGTTACTACCGTTTCGTAAGAAGACATTGCGTAATGCGGATATAAAGGGGCTAAAAATATTTCTGTAACTCCTTTGTCTACTAAATTTTTAATACCTTTTTCCATAGACATAGAGCCATAACGCATTGCTAATTCTACAGGAATATCTGTTTTATCTACTACTTTTTTAGTAAAACGTTCAGAAATTACAACAAGAGGAGAGCCTTCATCCCACCAAATTTTCTTATAAGCTGCACCAGATTTTTTTGGTCTAACCTGTAAAATAATTCCTTTAATTAACAACCAGCGTTTCCAGTACGGAATGTCTATAACACGCTCATCCATTAAAAATTCGCCTAAATATTTTTTTACATCTTTTGTTTCTGTAGAATCTGGCGATCCTAAATTGTTTAATAAAATTCCTTTCATGTTTCTACTAATGCTATAAAAATAAAATTATTCTATGTTATTTATGATGTTTTACCTGAGTAAAAATAATAATTGTTTATTTGTTTTTTAATTGATTGGTTGCCTCATACAAAGTAATCGCTAAACTGTGTATTACATTCATAGAAGAGTTTTTACCATACATAGGTATGGCCACTGTTTTGTCTACCAAGTCAATATTTTCTATACCGTTTCTTTCGCTACCCAAAAGTAAGACGATTTTTTTATGGTTTTTAAAATTAAAATCTTGAATATCGATACTTTTATCAGTAATTTCTATACCAATAATTGTATTTCCTTCTTCTTTTAATTGTAAAATAGTTTTGTTAAAATCTGAGTAATAACTGTGTTTAATATTACTAATTGTATTTCTGGCAGTATTGGCAACTTTTCTATTATCTGTTGATGGAGAACTCTCATGAAAAAATATTTTCTGAACTCCAAAACTTTCAGAAATACGAAAACACATCCCTATGTTTTCTGGGGTTCTAATAGCGTCGCAAACAATAGTTATAGGAAAATCTTGTTCCTTATTTTCTATATCGTAATGTGTTAATTGTTTCAATTTAATTTTACGTATTAGTTAAGACTCATTACATATTTCTTTGGGGTAGTACCAAATTTCTTTTTAAAAGCAGCAATAAAATGACTAGAAGTACTGTAGCCTATTTGCAAACCAACTTCGTTAACGTTGTGTTTTTTGCTTTCTAAAAGTTTGCGTGCATGTTCCATCTTATAATCAAACAGAAAACTATATACAGTGTCTCCGTATATTTGTTTAAAACCTTCCTTTAATTTTTTTAAGTTTAATCCAACTTCTGTAGCTAATTCTTGTAATGTTGGTGGTTCAGACATTCTAGAAATTATAATTTCTTTTGCTTGTCTAATTTTTAAAACATTTTCTTCGTCTACTAAAAAAGGACAATATTCTCCAGTTGTGTTTTCTTCTTTCTGAAAATGCAAACTTAAAAGTTCGTATATCTTACCTTTAACATACAGTTCTCTTAAAGAGCTGTTAGTGTTAGAGTTTATTATTTGCTGTAAAACAATTAAAACGGTTGGTTTTATGGGGGTGTCATCATAAAACTTTCTGTTGCTATTTTCATCACTTAAAAAAGGAATATAACCTGATTCTTTAGAGAATAATGCATGAAATTTTTCAATAGATATCAATAAAGAAACTAGCGTTGTTTTTGGGTGAATTTCTAAATTAATAGGTAATGTTCTTTGCGGATTATATAAAAGTATAGATCTGTTGTCTAAAACATCAAATGTATAAGAACCATTATTAAATAAAAATTTAGAATTACCACGCAAACAAAAATGCATTTGTAAAAAAGAATTTTCTATTTCTCTTTCAAAAGTAATAGTTTCTGTGCTTTCGTTTTGAAAATGAAGTACATAAAACCCTTTTTCTAGGGTAATTTCATCAAAAGAACTTTCTTCGACATTTTTAAACATACTGAGAAATTAAAATAGATTCACTTTATTTAGAATTGTTCTATATAATAAAGTTTAAAAACCTTGTTAACACTACAAAAATAAGGTTTTTGTAAGTTTTTTTACCAAAAATCAACTAAAAAACAAATAACGCTATAAAAAGTTCTTTAAGCGACATTTTTTTATGGATGAAGTTTATATTTTTGAACCGCTTTTAATAAGTTTATGCAAATAGAGATACAAAAATATTTTTATAATATAGGAGTTAGCTACAAAAAAGCTGATGCTAAAACACGAGGGAAATTTTCTTTATCTAAAGAGCAACAAGTGTTATTATTAGAGTTGGCAAAATCTAGAGGCTTCGAAGGAGTTTTTGTATTGTCTACTTGTAATAGAACAGAAATTTCTGGTTTTGCGCAAAGACCGTGTCAATTAATAGAATTGTTGTGCGAATTTTCTGATGGTACTATACAAGAGTTTTCTAAAATTTCTTTCGTTTATAAAAATAAAGAAGCTGTAAATCATTTGTTTAGAATGGGTACAGGCTTAGAAAGTCAGATTTTAGGAGATTATGAAATAGTTGGTCAATTAAGGCAAGCATTTAAATTAGCTAAATCTTTAAATACCACCAATGCATATGTAGAGCGTTTGTTAAATAGCGTTTTACAAGCTAGTAAAAAAGTTAAAAACGAAACTAAGTTAAGTTCTGGTACAACTTCTGTATCATATGCAGCAGTGCAGTACATTATTAAAAATTTACCAGATTACAATACTAAAAATATTTTAGTGTATGGTTTAGGTAAAATGGGGAAACATACCTGTAAAAACTTAGCAGAATATACAGAAAATAAATCTGTTTGTTTAATTAATAGAACGGTTAAAAAAACAGAAGATTTTGTAAAAGAACATCGTTCTATTAGAAAATCTGAAATAGAAAAATTATCTGAAGAGATAAAAAATACAGACATTTTAATAGTATCTACAGGAGCTAATAAACCCACTATAACAAAAGAACATATTACAGAAAACAAAGAATTACTTGTTTTAGATTTATCGATGCCAGAAAATGTGGCAAAAGATGTGATAGATTATAAAGGCGTTTCTTTGGTAAATGTAGATGAACTTTCTAAGGTTACTGATGAAACTTTAGCCGTTCGTCAACAAGAAGTTCCGTTGGCTGAAGCTATTATAGAGTTACACAAAACAGAATTTAACGATTGGGTAAATCACAGAAAATTTACACCAGCAATTGCGGCTATAAAAGAATCGTTAGAGAGCATACGAAATGATGAAATTAATTTTCAGAAAAAGAAAATTAATAATTTTGATGAAAGTCAAGCAGAGATTTTAACATCACGCATCATTCAAAAAATTACAACACAATTTGTGAAACATTTAAAAGATGAAAATACATCTGTTTCTCAAAGTCTACAAGTTATCAATAAAGTGTTTCAACACTAATTAAAAGTACATGCAAAAAATAATAAGAATAGGAACCCGCGAAAGTCAATTGGCTCTTTGGCAGGCAAATAAAGTACGCAAAGAATTAGAAGAATTAGGTTATAAAACCCAAATAGTTCCTATTAAATCTACAGGAGATATTATTCTAGATAAACCTTTGTATGAACTTGGAATAACAGGGGTTTTTACAAAAAATTTAGATGTTGCCATGTTAAAAGGCGATATTGATATTGCAGTACACTCTTTAAAAGACGTGCCTACAGTATTACCAAAAGGTATTGTACAAGGCGCGGTTTTAAAACGTGCAAATTATATGGATTTGCTGGTTTTAAAAGATAACGAAGAATTTTTTGGACAACCAGAAGGTATTGTGGCAACAGGTAGTTTACGTAGAAAAGCGCAATGGCTAAACCGTTACCCAACACATAAAGTAGAAGATTTACGAGGAAACGTAAATACGCGTTTGCAAAAATTAGAAGATAGCGAAACTTGGAACGGAGCAATTTTTGCCGCTGCAGGTTTAGAACGATTGGGTTTAAGAGAGTCTGGAGCAATACCATTAAGTTGGATGATTCCTGCACCTGCACAAGGGGCAATTATGATTGCTTGTTTAGAGAATGATACTTTTGCTTTAGATGCTTGTGAGCAATTAAATCATCACGAAACAAAAGTTTGTGTTGGTATAGAAAGAGAATTTTTAAATCTTTTAGAAGGTGGTTGTACTGCGCCTATTGGAGCTTTAGCGTATGTAGATGATAAAACAGAAGAAATTAATTTTAAGGGTGTTTTATTAAAAAGAGATGGATCTAAGAAAATAACAGTTACTAAAACTGCTAAATTAGGTCGTCATCGTTTTTTAGCTAAAGATTGTGCAGATTATGTAATAAACAGAGGCGGAAAGGAATTGATGTTAGAAGATGAAGAAGTAAGTGTACATAAACACAATATTTATTCAACAAAAAAGCTCTCTGAAATTCAGAAAAAAAGTTTACCCTATACAATTGGCGTTACAGATAGCGATTTTATTAAGATAAGATTTAATAGAATACCACCAAAGGTGATGAAAACAGCAATTGAAAATGTTATCATTACTAGTCAAAACGGAGTAGAAGCAATTTTAAATTCGTTTACAAAAGATCAAATTAAGTTTAAAAATATTTTTTGTGTTGGTAGAAGAACAAAAAAATTAATAGAAACTAGAATAGGTAAAGTTGCGTATGTAGCTAAGAATGCAGAAAAGTTAGCTGCTTATTTGGCATCAGAATTACAAACAAAAGAAGTTACTTATTTCTGTAGTGATCTACGATTAGATGTTTTACCTACACAGTTAAAAGAACAAGGTGTTGTAGTTAATGAAATAGAAGCTTACAAAACAATGTTAAGCGCAGTTAAGGTAAAAGATACTGTAGACGGAGTGCTATTTTACAGTCCTTCTGGTATAGAAAGTTACCTACAGAAAAACGATTCTGATAAAGTTGCTTTTTGTATAGGAGAAACAACAGCAAAAGAAGCCAGAAAACACTTTGCAAATGTGCAAGTTTCTAATTTACCAAGCGTAGATGCTGTATTAGAATTGGTGAAAAATCATTTTGTAGAAGCATAAAACTTTTATTAGCTAAAAAGTATAAAAAATGTTTAGAACAAGAAGACTAAGAAAAGCAGAAGGAATTAGAAGATTAGTAAAAGAAACAACTCTTTCTGTAGATGATTTTATTTATCCGTTGTTTATTGAAGAAGGAGAAAACATAGAAAAAGAAATTGTTTCTATGCCTGGTATTAAACGTTTTTCTTTAGATAAAATTTCTAAAGAATTAGAAGAGGTTGTTGCACTAAATATTCCTGCAGTATTATTGTTTGGTATACCTACAGAAAAAGATGATGAAGGTACAGAAACATGGAATGATAACGGAATTATGCAACAGGCAATTCGTTTTATCAAAAAAAACTATCCGAGTCTTTATGTAATTACAGATGTGTGTTTTTGTGAATATACCTCTCATGGGCATTGTGGTATTATTCATAATAACGATGTAGACAATGATGCAACACTTGTAAATATAGCTAAACAAGTAATATCTCATGCAAAAGCAGGAGTAGACATGGTGGCCCCATCTGGAATGATGGATGGAACTATAGATATGATTCGTCAGTCTTTAGACAATTCAGGTTTTCCTAATTTACCTATTATGGCATATTCTGTAAAATATGCTTCTGCATTTTATGGTCCTTTTAGAGATGCAGCAGATTCTGCACCTACTTTTGGAGACAGAAGAACCTATCAAATGGATCCGTCTAACAGAGATGAAGGAATGAGAGAAGCAACATTTGATGACCAAGAAGGTGCTGATATTTTAATGGTTAAACCAGCATTATCTTATTTAGATATTATAAGAGATTTAAAAAATAACTTTGACAGACCTATTGCATGTTACAACGTTAGCGGAGAGTACGCAATGGTAAAAGCCGCAGCAGAAAAAGGTTGGATTGATGGAGAGCGTGTAATGATGGAAAGTTTACTGTCTATGAAAAGGGCAGGAGCAGATATAATTATTACGTATTTTGCAAAAGAAGCAGCAAAGG
>CALHCK010000261.1 GCA_937936695.1 uncultured Polaribacter sp. | reverse complement strand
ATTAAAAATTCATCTATCTTATTAACTTTATTGTTTGTCCATTTACTTTTAAAAAATACACACCCACAGCATGTTCTCCTAAATCAATTAAACTTCCATTTCCTTTTAAAATTAAACGTCCCGTAATATCAAAAACAGAATAAGTAGATATTTCTGTTAAGTTGAAAATACCAGAGGTTGAAGGATTAGGAAAGACTTTTAAAGAACTAGTTTCTATCTGACTATCATTTGTAGACAATACAGCTGTTTCGCTTACTTCTACTATAATTTCTTTAAATTCTTCTAAGTTACATTGATTAAAAATTAAAACACTAATTTCACCTTCTAAAGATGGTTCGTTTCCAAACTGTACAACTATTGTAGGTGTAAAATCTCCAGATATAATAGTTGCACCGCTTGGTACAGACCAAGCATATTCTTCTATCCCTGCTATTTCTGGAACAGAATACGTTGCTGTTTGCCCAACACCTACCAAAGTAGGACCTGACAAGTCTCCCAACCTATTACCTCCAACATTAATTATTTCTCCCTTAATTTCAGAATCTCTTCCTTCATTATTTTCAAGTTCTAATCTAACTGATTTAAAGCCTCCTGTTGAATAAGTTACTTCATGAGGTCCTGCTCCTGTTGCTGATTGTGGAGACGCTCCTTCTCCAAAATTCCAATTAAAAGAAGTAGGATTTCCTGTAGATATATTTGTAAAAATAACTGTTTCATCTTCACAAACTAAGTTATTCGATACCGTAAATTGTGCTTTTAAAGTATTGGGATTTTGGGTTGCCAAAAGAGCTTGAAAAGCGTTAATTCTTCCAAAACCATAAAACTTATCATACCCAGGCGTGTCTTCAGCAGGATTTCCTACTTGATCTTCTGCTGAATTTTGTATAATCTCTCTAATCTCATCGGGTGTTTTAGTCATGTCTAATCCTTTAATTAAACACGCTAAACCAGCTACCATAGGAGTTGCTTGTGATGTACCACTTTTAAAAAAATCGTATGATGTAGGCATATTATGTCTTACACTAAATATTCTAGACCCAGGAGCTACTACATCTATATAATCTCCAAAATTACTTCCCCAACTATTTCCTGGAGAATTTTGCAAAGTAACTCTTTCGTCATTCGGATGGGTTGCACCAACTGCCATAACTGTATTATATGCCGCAGGAAACTGAGGTATTTCTTTATCATCATTTCCTGTTGATGCAACTAATAAAACTCCTTTAGAGTGTGCATACTCTACAGCTTCCTGAAAAGCTTCCGTTCTATCTGAACCTCCAAAAGACATATTACCTACATGAATACCATTATCAGCTGCATAAAAAACAGCTTCAATTTCATCAGAAAGAAAACCAGCATTTTTGTCATCTAATACTTTTAAAACCATTATTTTACAGTTCCAATCCATACCTGCCATACCAACTCCATTATTTCCTGTAGCTGCAGCAATTCCGGTTACGTTACTACCATGAGAATTATCATCTTCAGGTATATTATCTCTGTTTACAAAATCCCATCCATTAATGTCATCTATGTACCCATTGTTATCATCATCAATACCATTGTTAGGTATTTCATCTTCATTTACCCAAAGTCTTCCTGCAAATTCTTCATGATCTAAACGTAAACCCGTATCAAGAACTCCTAATACTACCTTATCACTACCTGTTGTAATATCCCAGGCTAAATCGGTATCCATATCAGCATCTTCTTTTCCCAAAATACCTTCTACTTCGTTAAATTCTTTATTTACATGATAATATTGATCTCTATCAAATATAGGATCATTTGGTACCGTATTACCTTTAATAACATGATCTAATTCTACATACTTAAAAATACCTGAATCTTCATATGCTTTTTTAACATTAGAAATGTTAACTGTTGCCGGAAACTTTAATCGAATTATTTTTGATGAAAGTAATGTTGTTTCTTCTGAACTCCTGTCTGATACTCCTAGCGCTCGCATACTCAATACATCAAAAGAAGTGTTTAAATCTTTTAATACATTTAAATCTTTTAACAACACTGTTTTCTTTAAGGATAATAAAACTGATTGTGTTTGTTTTTGTGAAAAAGTAGAAAGATTAAAAAAAAGAATTAAAAAAGGTACTAATAAATAAGTTTTACTGAACTTCATGTTTTACTTAGTTTTTCAAATAAAATTATAATTTTAACTTCACTAAAAAGTGATAAATGTTGATTTAGTCGAGTATTTTAAATTTGCTTACTTATTTTAAACAAAAAATCACCTTATTTTCATAAGGTGATTTAAAATACTTTTTCTTTTAAATTAATTTCTAGTGACTTTTAAATTATCTTTCCATAAAATCTCTGCAGTTCCACCTTTACATCTGTAAGCACCTATACGTATTCTTGTTTCAATAGGGTCTGTAATTTGATCTGCTGTATTTTTTGATGATACAGAAATTCTTTTATTAACTCCATTAATTGTATAGTCAATATACTGTTTCTTTAATCCATTTACTGTCTGAAATCCTGTTTTTATGTTAACAAAAAAGTTTCTATTTCGTTTAACAGTGGTAATATAAACTAATTTTCTTCCTGATGAACCTGAACCACCACGTTTAGTAACCTGTTCAGAAAATATTTTAAACTCTTTTACTTTTCCATTCTCATAAATTATAGAACCTTTTCCGTTATCACGTCTTTTTGGCTTTACTACAAATAAAGCAATTGCCGGATCTCTTGATTCTTTGCCTTGAATTTTATCGTGTTTCCCTTTTACTTGAGCCATATAAGTACCATCATTATCAGACATTGAAGTGTCTGATATATTGTCTGTAACAGAACCTGCGCTTAAAATTCTTACTGTACCTGAAAGCTGAATAAACTTATTGTGTGCATAATTAAGTCTTTTGGTAGATCTCTCCATTCTAACTTGCAGCTTACCCGACTGATTATTAGCACTATTCAATCTATATGCCCCCCAATTAAATACGGATCCATAATTACCCTGTATATAATCGTAAGAACAACTTCTATCATCAATCATTGTGCTAATACTAGAATTGTAATCGTTTCCTCCATCAATAGCATCAATAAGCATATATTCATTAGTGTCGCAAGTTCCTTTAGCTAAAACATTGCTTTGTTCAGAGACAGCAACTTTTTCCTCTATTAATAAATCTTCATTTTCTTGTTCACAAGAGGTTAATCCTCCTAAAGACACAATCATAAAAAGCACCCCTGCTTTAAAGTTAATATTCCTCATATTTAAGTTAATCTAGTTAAGTATATTTCGCCAAATGTAGTATTGATTTTAACTTAAAGTACCCTGCACTATCCTGCTTAAACATAAATTTATCTTAAAAAAATACAAAAAGAATAGTAAAAAATCTTAAAAAAAACAAAAATGCAAATAATTAAGACATTTAACAACAATTACATAATAGCAAACAAAACTTAGACTACACAAGATTTTTTATTTTGAGAAGTTATTACGTTCTATTTTTAAATTTAATAATATGTAATTTATTAAATCAAAAAAACCTAAAGAAACAATAATCTTTAGGTCTTTACATTTGCATTTTTTAGAGTTATTTAGTTTTTTGTAACATTTAAATTATCTCTCCATAAAATTTCAGCTACTCCACCTTTACACCTATATGCTCCCATACGTATTCTTGTTTCAATAGGAACCGTAGTTTGATCTGCTGTATTTTTAGATGAAACAGAAATTGTTTTACTTACACCATTAATTGTATAATCTATATATTGTTTCTTTAAACCATTAACTGTTTGGAACCTAGTTTTTATGTTAACAAAAAAGTCTTTATTACGCTTAACTGTTGTGATGTATACTAATTTTCTTCCAGAAGAACCAGACCCCCCACGTTTTGTAACTTGTTCTGAGAATATTTTAAATTCTTTTACTTTTCCATTCTCATATATTATAGAACCTTTTCCGTTATCTCGTCTTTTTGGTTTTACTATAAATAATGCAATAGCTGGATCTCTTGATTCTTTACCTTGAATTTTATCATGTTTCCCTTTTACTTGCGCCATATAAGTACCGTCATTATCAGACATAGATGTGTCTGCAACATTATCATCAACAGAACCTGCATTTAAAATCCTTACCGTACCAGACAACTGGATGTATTTGTTGTGAGCATAATTAAGTTTTGGTGTGCTACGCTCCATTCTAACTTGTAGTTTACCCGACTGATTATTAGCACTATTCAATCTATATGCTCCCCAGTTAAAACTAGATCCATATTTAGATTGTGAGTAATCATAAGAACAACTTCTATCATCAATCATTGTGCTAATTTTAGAATTATAGTCTGTACCAGTAATAGCATCAATAAGCATGTATTCATTTGGATCGCAAGTTCCTTTTTGAAAAAGATTATTTTCTTCTGAAACAGCAACTTTTTCTTCTATTAATAAATCTTCATTTTCTTGCTCACAAGAGGTTAAGACACCTAAAGACACAATCATAGAAAGCACCCCTATTTTAATGTTAATATTCTTCATGTTTTAGTTAATTTAGTTATGTTTATTTTTCGAAAGATAGTGGTGATTTTAAATAAAATTATCCTGCACTATCCTG
>CALHCK010000260.1 GCA_937936695.1 uncultured Polaribacter sp. | reverse complement strand
TAATCCAGGATGGCACTCTACAATTTTCCCTCCTTATTTCGTTGCCGGAGCAATCTTTTCAGGTTTTGCTATGGTGCAAACGTTATTAGGTATAATGAGAAAGGTTACTAATATGGAAGAGTATATTACACGTTTACACGTTGAATATATGAACATAGTAATTATTTTAACAGGAGGTATTGTTGCTGTAGCTTATGCAACAGAGTTTTTTATCGCATGGTATACAGGGTCTCCTTATGAAAACTATACTTATTTATCTGTAGGTGCTGCAACAGGACCATATGCATGGGCATTTTATTCTTTACTTTTCTTTAACATTTTAACACCTCAGTTATTATGGTTTAAGAAAATTAGAAGAAGCTTTATATGGTCATTCATAATTTCAATATTCATTAATATTGGTATGTGGTTTGAGCGTTTTGATATTATTGCAATTGTATTAAGTAAAGGTCACTTACCATCTACATGGTGGAGATTTGAGCCTACTTTTGTAGACGTTGGTATCTTTATTGGTACAATAGGATTCTTCTTTGTATTATTCTTATTATATGCAAGAACTTTCCCAGTAATCGCGCAAGCGGAAGTAAAAACTATATTAAAATCTTCTGGTGAATTTTACAAGAAGAGAAGAGAACAAGGAATTCCTACAAAGCCAGCAATTAACGTAGCTGCTACACCAGGAAGTTCTGATAAAAACGATAAAGAATAATTATGGAATCATCAAAAGTTATTCACGCATTTTATAATGATGACGAAGTTTTGTTAGATGCAGTTAAAGCTGTAAAAGCAGAGCACCATCATATCGAAGAAGTATTTTGTCCTTTTCCTGTACACGGTTTAGACAAAGCAATGGGTTTAGCACCAACTAGATTAGCTATCACAGCTTTTTTCTACGGAATTACAGGTTTATCTGTAGCTATTTGGATGACAAACTATATGATGATTCAAGATTGGCCACAAGATATTGGAGGTAAACCAAGTTTCTCTTGGTTAGAGAACATGCCAGCATTTGTACCAATTATGTTTGAATTAACTGTATTTTTTGCTGCTCACTTAATGGTTATTACATTTTACATGAGAAGTAGAATATGGCCTTTTAAAGAAGCAGAAAATCCAGATCCTAGAACAACAGATGACCATTTTTTAATGGAAATACCAGTTCATAACAACGAAGAAGAAATAAAAACATTGTTATCTAAAACTGGAGCTGTAGAAATTAACGTAGTAGACAAGCATTAATAGATAATAGATAATGAAGAATTTTAAATTAATTATCGTTTTAGTAGTTTTTGCAACTTTAGTATCTTGTAATAACAAAAGAAAACCACAAGTACAGTACATGCCAGATATGTATGAATCTGTACCTTATGCACCTAATGGAGCTGAAGGTTTAAATGGTAAGCCAGTAAACTCTAAACCAGTAGCTGGTACTATAGCTAGAGGTGGTCATGCTGCTTATGATATAGCAGATACTAATGAAGGTTATGAAAAAGCGAAAGCTGAATTAAAGAATCCTTTAGAGGCAACAGAAGAAAATTTAGCAAATGGTAAAGCAATGTATACTATTTACTGTACTTCTTGTCACGGAAAAAAAGGAGATGGTAATGGAGTGCTTTCTCAAAGAGAAAAGTTTTCAGGTATTCCTAACTATAAAGATAGAGATATTACAGAAGGTAGTATATACCACGTTATTATGCACGGAAAAAACCTAATGGGTTCTCATGCGTCACAAATAACTTATACAGAACGTTGGCAAATTGTACAATATGTACAAAAGTTACGTAAAGATTTATCAAAATAATTACAAAAAGATAGAATACGAAAGATATGTATCAATTCTCAGGTAAATTAAAGACTCTCTCATTAGCACTTATTTTAGTAGGTTTAGTGGGTATTGCATTTAGCTTTTATTCAACACCTAAAACGATTGAAGAAGCTAAAGAAATTATAGCTCATTATTCTTCACATGGCGATGCTCATGAAACAACTCATGTTGCACCTGCTCATGGTGATGGTCATGTTAAAGCTCATGGTTCAGAAACAAATTCTCATCACACATCAGAACATAATGATGATGCACATGCAGAACATGTTTTACACCAATTACAAAATAAACCATGGTCAGCATTTTATGTATCGTTGTTTTTCTTTTTAGGAATATCATTACTTGTATTAGCTTTCTATGCAGCACAAAGAGTTGCTCAAGCAGGTTGGTCTATAGTATTATTTAGAGTAATGGAAGCTATTACAGCAAACTTAGTACCAACATCAATTTTAATGGTTGTTGTAGTTGCTGCAGCCGTAATGCACATTAATCACATGTTTCCATGGATGGCAGAAGGGGTTTTTGACCCTGCGAGTCCTAACTATGATGCTATTGTTGATGGTAAATCTTGGTGGATGAATGTTCCAGGTTGGGCTATTAGAAGTATTATTTATTTACTTATTTGGAATGCTTACAGATGGTTTATCCGTAAAAACTCTATTAAAGAAGATACAGCTAACGATTCTGGAAAAACATATAAATTAAATTATAATGTATCAGTAGGTTTCATATTTTTATTTATGATTACTGAATCAATGATGTCTTGGGATTGGATTATGGGATTAGATCCTCACTGGTTCTCTACATTATTTGCTTGGTATGTATTAGCAAGTTTATTAGTAAGTGCATTAACAGTAATTGCGTTTGTAACTATTTATTTAAGATCTAAAGGAGCTTTACCTTCTGTTAATGATAGTCACATTCATGATTTGGCTAAATTCATGTTTGGTTTCTCTGTATTTTGGACATATTTATGGTTTGCTCAATTTATGTTAATCTGGTATGCAGATATACCTGAGGAAACAACATATTTTGTTGCTAGATTTAATGAATACAAATTACCATTTTTAGCAATGGTTGGTATGAATTTTATTTTCCCAATTTTATTATTACTAAATAGTGACTTTAAGAGTATACCTTGGTTTGTTGTAATAGGTGGTATTGTAATTTTATTAGGTCATTATGTAGACATTTTTATAATGGTTATGCCTGCAACTGTAGGAGGTCAATGGTCTTTTGGAATTGCAGAAATTAGCTCTTTATTATTCTTTATAGGAATATTTATATATGCTACATTTAATGCTTTTGCTAAAGCAAACGCTATTCCAAAAGGTAATCCATTCTTAGGAGAAAGTGAACATTTTCACTATTACAATATTGAACACAGAGGTGAAGGTTCAGATCACCATTAATAAATAATTAATTAAAATAATTAAGACGAGATAAATATGCTAGCTCT
>CALHCK010000259.1 GCA_937936695.1 uncultured Polaribacter sp. | reverse complement strand
TTGGTAACTCCTCCTTTTAAAGAAACATCTACTCCTTGATCTTCAAAAGGACTTTTACTTGTCATAAACATAATACCATTAAATGCATTTGCTCCGTAAAGTGCAGAGGAAGCTCCTGGAAGCAACTCTACTGTTTTGACGTCTAACTCAGACATTCCTAACAAATTACCTAGTGCAAAATTTAGTGCTGGAGAGGAATTATCCATACCATCTACCAATTGTAAAAAACGTGAATTATCAAAAGCAGCAAAACCACGTGTATTTACAGATTTAAAGGTTAAACTGTTTGTGTTAACATCTACTCCTTTTAAGTTTTCTAAACCGTCGTAAAAACTTGGTGCCGATGTATTTTTAATAGCCCTTATATCCATTCTTTCTACAGTTACAGGAGACTCCATAACACGCTCTGGTGTTCTGGATGCAGAAATTACAACCTCATCTAAAGAAGTTTCATTCTCTGCCAGAGTTATGTTTAAAATTTGATTATTTTTAGTAACCTGTTCTTTTTTAGACCTGTAACCTAAAGCCGAAATTTCTAATGTAAATGGTGGTGCACTTGAGATTTTTAAATTAAATCGTCCATCAAAATCTGTAATTGTACCAATTGCTTTTCCTGTAAGTTTAATGTTTACTCCAGGAATTGTTTCTCCTATTTTAGCATCTTTTACAGTACCAGAAACGCTCGTTTGAGCAACCATAGCAACTGTTGTAAAAAGTATACATGCTAAAAATATGATTTTTTTCTTCATAAACTTTTAATTTATTTTGTTAGCTAGTATGCAAATTATAATTTTTTTATGATTTTAACAATTTTATAACGATTTTTTTATGATTTTAACAATTGAGTTTACTGATTTTATTGTCGAAAAACTATCATTTGTTATAGAATAAAAATAGTTAGTTGTTGTACATTTGCTATATAATTAATTTCTGTTTTTTTGAATACAATTCAAAATATTGCTAATTTTTCTACTACTGAAAAAACCTACATTACCATTGGTACTTTTGATGGGGTACACTTTGGGCATCAAAAAATTATTGAAAAGTTAGTTGTTGAAGCAAAAAAAGCAGGTAAAAAATCTGTTTTGCTTACCTTTTTTCCGCACCCTAGAATGGTGTTGCAAAAAGACAATTCTTTAGAATTAATAAACACTATTGAAGAGCGTGCAGAACTTTTAGAAAAAACAGGATTAGATTACTTAATTATTCATCCGTTTAGTAAAGAGTTTTCTAGAATGAATGCCTTAGAATTTGTTAGAGATATTTTAGTAAATCAGCTAAATGTTTCTAAATTAATTATAGGATACGATCATCATTTTGGTAAAAATAGAGAAGGAAATATTAATCAGTTAACAGAATATAGTCATCTTTATGATTTTACGGTTGAAGAAATTCTTGCTCAGGATATAGATGATGTTTCTGTAAGTTCTACCAAAATAAGAAAAGCTTTATTAGAAGGAAATATAAAAACTGCAAATAGTTATTTAGGCTACAACTTTACTCTTAAAGGCTTGGTGGTATCTGGCAAAAAATTGGGTAGCAAAATTGGATACCCAACGGCCAACATAAACATTAAAGAAAGTTACAAACTTATACCTAAAACAGGGGTTTATGTTGTAAAAGCTACCATAGATAACACTACTATTTTTGGTATTATGAATATTGGTACCAGACCTACTGTTAATGGAGATTATAGAACTATTGAAGTACATTTTTTAGATTTTAGCAAAGATTTATACGATACAATACTTACCGTAAAATTGTTGTATTTTATTAGAGACGAGGTAAAATTTGACTCTATTGACGCATTGATAAATCAGATAAAAAAAGACGAAGTTGCCGCTAGAAATTACATAAAGGCACTATTCTAAATTATAATTAACTTACTTTTTTAGACTTGCAATACGCGTTAAGGATTGAGCGTTTGTTTGAGCTCTACCACTTTTTTGTGGTAAGCGAGTGCGAAAGCCTGACCCTTGTGGTAACGCCCAAAAAAATATTTTCTATTAGCCTTTACGTTGCCTTATACATACTACTTTTTTTTATTTGGTTTTGATGGTAAAACTATTTGACAAATTATATATTTGCATTTCTAAATTTCTACAAAAAATGTTACAAGTACAATTTATTAGAGACCATAAAGAAACTGTTTTAGAAGGTTTGGCAAAACGTAATTTTGCTGACGCAGAAACAATTATTGAAAAAGTGTTGACTGTTGATGAAAACAGAAGAAAAACTCAGGTTGAGTTAGATAATACTTTGGCTGAATCTAATAAAATTTCTAAAGAAATTGGAGGTCTTTTTAAGGCTGGAGAAATACAAAAAGCAAACATTTTAAAAGAAAAAACGGGTGTTTTAAAAACCAAATCTAAAGAACTTACAGAAAGTTTAACTGCTTTGGCAGAGGAGTTACAAACTCTTTTATATCTGATACCTAATGTACCACATGCTTCTGTAAAAGCAGGAAACTCTGAAGAGGATAATGAGAAAATTTTTAGCGAAGGAACTATTCCTGATTTAGGTGAAAATGCATTGCCTCATTGGGAGCTTGCTAAAAAGTATGATATTATAGATTTTGAGTTGGGTAACAAAGTTACTGGTGCTGGTTTTCCGGTTTATAAAGGTAAAGGTGCCAGATTACAACGTGCTTTAATTAATTATTTTTTAGATAAAAATATTGAAGCTGGGTATAAAGAATACCAAGTACCTCATTTAGTTAACGAGGCTTCTGCAACTGCTACTGGGCAATTGCCAGATAAAGATGGACAAATGTACCACTCTAAAGAAGATGATTTGTATTTAATACCTACTGCTGAAGTACCTATTACAAATATGTTTCGTGGTAATTTAGTGCAAGAATCTGATTTTCCTATTACTGCAACGGGTTACACTCCTTGTTTTAGACGTGAGGCAGGTAGTTATGGTGCGCACGTTAGAGGTTTAAACAGATTGCATCAATTTGATAAAGTTGAGATTGTACGAGTTGAGCATCCTGACAATTCTTACAATGCTTTAAATGATATGGTAGAGCATATTAAAAACATTTTAAGAGAATTAAAATTGCCTTACAGAATTTTACGTTTATGTGGTGGAGATACTGGTTTTACTGCTGCTTTAACGTTTGATTTTGAGTTGTTTTCTACAGCGCAAGATAGATGGCTAGAAATTAGTTCTGCTTCTAATTTTGAAACTTTTCAGGCAAACAGATTAAAACTTCGTTTTAAAAATAAAGAGGGTAAAAGCGAATTAGCTCATACGCTTAACGGAAGTTCTTTAGCGTTACCAAGAGTTTTAGCAGGTATCTTAGAAAACTATCAAACAGAAGAAGGTATAAAAATACCTGAGGTATTAGTACCGTATACTGGTTTTAGTATTATTAACTAATAAGTAAATAGCTTTTAAGCTTATTGCTTATTAATTTGTTGCTATAGTTTTCATTAAAACCTTGTATTTATTCATTTCTAAAAGAGCATTAAAATAGGCAGATATTTGTCCGTTTTTCATGAACATTTTAGAGTTTTGCTTTGCTGTTTCGTATTGCTTAGTTAAATCTAACATAATTATTATTTTTTAATAGTTATTTGTTAAGTAGACAACTATTGTGCCAAAACATTACAAATTGTTGCTGTAAAATAATTAGTTTAATAGAAATTTAACGTATTTGTTAATTATCTTTGGTTTTAATGAAAAAAATTATTCTACTTATATTACTAGCCTTAAGTAGTATTAGCTACGCTCAAAACGATTATTTGTTGGGAGAGAGTTATTACCGAGAGGGTAAGTACGAAAAAGCTACTCAGGTTTTTAAAAAACTATATTCTAAAACTCCTTTTAACACTACATATTTAAGCAGACTTATTTCTTGCTACCAAGAAACTAATAATTTTTTAGAGGCAGAAAAATTACTGAAATCTAAAATTAAAAAAAATTCGCAATTAGGATATTTATATGTGTATTTAGGTTTTAATTACGAAAGACAACAAAACAAAGAATTAGCTACTAAAAACTACAATTTAGCGTTAAAATCTATTGATAAAAATGCAAATTATGGCGGTGTAATTGCAAGAACATTTAACAATTACAACCTTTTAGACAATGCTATTTTAGCTTACCAAAAATTGGTTGTTAAAAACGGAAGCTACAACATACAAATTGCCAAAATTTACGGTGAAAAGGGTGATTTTAAAAAAATGTTTGATGCTTATACAGATGTTATTGACCAAAACACTAGTTACTATACAATTGTACAAAGATATGCAAGTGCTTACATTAATGACGACCCTGAGAATGAGGCGAATGTTTTGTTTAAAAAATCACTTTTAAGAAAATCTGCTAGCAACCCAAAAGATGTTTGGAATACTTTATTAAGTTGGTTATTTACACAACAAAAAGAATACAATAAAGCATTTATACAAGAAAAAGCCCTTTTTCAGAGAAATCCTAAAGGCTTAACTCCCATATATTCTTTAGGTAAAATAGCTTTTGAAAACAAAGATTATACTACTGCAAAAACTATTTTTAACTATATAATTGACCACACTGTTTTTAATGAAGAAAAAATAGATGCCTATTTGTACATTACAGATATTGCTATTGTTAAAAAACAAACAGATGTAGATAAATTATTTAACTCTTTGTTTACACAATTTGGTAAAAACACACTAACTATACAACTGCAAGTTGCTTATGCAGATTTTTTAACCTTTGAAGAAAATAACCCTAATAAGGCTAAAGAAATACTAGAAACAGCATTAACTTTTTCTAAATCTAAA
>CALHCK010000258.1 GCA_937936695.1 uncultured Polaribacter sp. | reverse complement strand
AAAAAGTAGGTTTTACAATTAATAATATTTTTGTGATTGATGGTTCTAAACGCTCCACAAAAGCAAATGCATATTTCTCTGGTTTTGGTGCTCAAAAAAGAATTACTTTATATGATACTTTAATAAATGATTTAAATACAGATGAAATTGTAGCTGTACTTGCTCATGAAGTTGGTCATTACAAGAAAAAACATATTATTTTCAATCTAGTATCATCAATTATACTAACAGGTATTACATTATTTATTTTATCTTTATTTATTAATTCACCTGTACTCTCCAAAGCTTTAGGAGTTAGCACCCCTAGTTTTCATATTGGTTTAATTGCTTTTGGTATTTTATACTCTCCTATTTCTGCAATTACAGGCTTATTTATGAATTATATGTCTAGAAAATTTGAGTACCAAGCAGACAATTACGCAAAATCTACTTTTAATAAAAATGCTTTAATAACATCCTTAAAAAAATTATCTAAAAACAGTTTAAGTAACTTAACTCCACATAAACTATATGTATTTATGCATTACTCTCATCCTACATTATTGCAAAGAATTAAAAATTTAGAATCGTAATTTTTGTTTCTTAACATTCTTATACCTACTTTCACTAGAAGTTTATCATCTAATTTTTATATCATTTGGAATACACAGCAACTCTAGAAGAAGAAAATAAAGAAATAGCAAACAGATACAAAGATTTATTAAAAGGTACTTATGAGGTTTTATCTAAAGAAGATAAAGATTTAATAAGAAAAGCTTTTGATATTGCTGTAGACGCACACTCTACACAACGCAGAAAAACAGGCGAACCTTATATTTATCATCCTATTGCGGTTGCTAAAATTGTTGCTTATGAAATTGGTTTAGATGCTGTTTCTATTGCATCTGCTCTTTTACATGATGTTGTAGAAGATACAGATTATACCATAGAAGACATGGAGCATCTTTTTGGTAAAACCATTGCAAAAATTGTAAACGGACTTACTAAAATATCTCGTCTAAACAAAGAGCAAGATGCTTCTATTCAAGCTGAGAATTTTAGAAAAATGTTGTTAACGTTACATGATGATGTTAGAGTTATTTTAATAAAAATAGCAGACAGGTTGCACAATATGCAAACTATGGATGCAATGCCTGCTCATAAACAATTAAAAATTGCTTCTGAAACTTTATATATTTATGCTCCTTTAGCACATAGATTAGGTTTGTATAATATAAAAACAGAATTAGAAGATTTAGGTTTAAAATATACAGAACCAGAGGCATACAACAGTATTTTAAGTAAAATAAAAGAAAGTAAAGAAGATCAACAAAATTATCTAAAAGAGTTTCAAAATACTTTAAAAACAGGTTTAGATAAAGAAAACTTTAATTATGAAATAAAAGGACGCTTTAAGTCAATTTATTCTATCCGAAGAAAAATATTAAACCAAAATGTTACTTTTGAAGAGGTTTATGATAAGTACGCAATAAGAATTATTTACAAACCCAATGACATTGATGATAAATTTGATGCATGGAAAATATACACCATTGTTACAGATTATTTTAAACCCAACCCTACCCGATTAAGAGATTGGATTTCTCAACCAAAATCTACGGGTTATGAAGCATTACATATAACAGTTGTAGGGCCAGATGCAAAATGGGTAGAAGTACAAATACGTTCTGAAAGAATGAACGAAATTGCTGAAAAAGGATATGCGGCACACTTTAAGTACAAACAAGGAAATGCTAAAGAAGATGGTTTAGAAAATTGGTTAAACAAACTTAAAGAAACCTTAGAAACACAAAGTTTAAATGCAGTAGATTTTGTAGAAAATTTTAAATTAAACTTATACGCTAAAGAAATTTATGTATTTACTCCTAAAGGAGAATTAAAATCGTTACCAAAAGACGCCACAGCATTAGATTTTGCTTTTTCTATACATACAGATGTTGGACTAAAATGTAGAGGCGCAAAAGTTAATGGTAAATTAATGCCTCTTAGTCATCAATTAAAAAGTGGAGACCAAATAGAGGTAATTACAAGCGCATCTAACAAACCAAATACAAGATGGCTAGATTTTGTTATTACAGCAAGAGCAAAGGCAAAGATTAAAGCTGCTTTAAAAGAAGAAGAAAAATTAATAGCCGAAGAAGGAAAAGCAATACTTACTCGTAAACTTCGTCATTTAAAAATACCTTTTAACAATAAAAATGTAGACGAACTTGTAAACTACTTTCAGTTAAAAACTAGTTTCGATTTATTTTTTAGAATTGGTAACGGAGCCATAGACAATACACAATTAAAAGCTTATGTTGCTCAAAGAAATAGTAAGTTTTTAAACTTCTTTAAATCTAAATTAAGAAAAAATACACTAGATAAAAACCCTACAGAAACAACAGAAGTAACTAATAAATATGATGCTTTAGTGTTTGGGAAAGAAGAAGAAAAGTTAGATTATAAATTATCTAAATGTTGTAATCCTATACCAGGAGATAAAGTTTTTGGTTTTTTAACTATTAACGATGGTATAAAAGTACATAAAATGAATTGCCCAAATGCAATATCATTACAATCTAACTACGCCTACAGAATTATGTTGGCTAAATGGATCGATTCTACAAAACAAGAATTTAAAGCAATTTTACACTTAGCTGGTGTTGATAATAAAGGTATTGCAAATGAAGTAACACGTATTATATCTAGCAATATGGGTGTTTTTATAAATAGTATTAATTTAAAAGGAAGTGAAGGGGTTTTTGACGGAAAAATATCTATTGGAGTTAAAAATAGTACACA
This sequence comes from uncultured Polaribacter sp., assembly GCA_937936695.1. Lineage (GTDB taxonomy): Bacteria > Bacteroidota > Bacteroidia > Flavobacteriales > Flavobacteriaceae > Polaribacter. The sequence continues at coordinate 5,730 of CALHCK010000258.1, read as the reverse complement.
ATTAAACAGGCTAATAAAGAACTTAAACAAGATAGATGGTATGAAAAAAGTAGAAAGAGTAAACACTTTATAAATATCAATGCATTAAAAGTATTATTTTGTTAAGAAATATCTGTAAATTTGCCTTTTTGTAAAAATTTTATAAATGAGTAATTCTCTTGAAAATCAAGAAATAGTTAAAAAAGTATTTACTTCTTACTTAGAAGAAAAGAAGCATAGAAAAACTCCAGAACGCTATGCTATTCTTCAAGAAATCTATGCTGTAGATGAGCATTTTGATATAGAATCTCTATATATAAAAATGAAAAACAAAAACTATAGAGTTAGTAGAGCAACACTTTACAACACTATAGATTTACTTTTGGATTGCAATTTGGTACGAAAACATCAATTCGACGGTCAGTCTATGGCACGTTACGAAAAAAGTTTTTTTGACAAAAACCACGATCATGTTATTTTTACAGACTCTGGAGAAGTAAAAGAATTTTGTGATCCAAGAATTCAAGTTATAAAAAAAACCATAGAAGATATTTTTGATATTGATATTCACAGTCATTCATTATATTTTTACGGGACAAAAAAGAACAAATCTTAATTAACAATACAAGAAATACAAACAACAAATTACACAACTAATGGCTGTAGATTTATTACTAGGATTGCAATGGGGAGATGAAGGAAAAGGTAAAATCGTAGACGTACTTACCAAAAACTATGACATCATTGCACGCTTTCAGGGTGGTCCAAATGCAGGACATACTTTAATTTTTGATGGAACAAAACACGTTTTACATACAATTCCATCAGGAATTTTTCATAAAACAGCATTAAATGTTGTAGGTAATGGTGTTGTTATAGACCCTGTAATCTTTAAAAAAGAATTAGAAAACTTAGATAAACACAATATAGATTATACATCTAAGCTATTAATTTCTAGAAAAGCTCACTTAATTTTACCTACACATAGGTTATTAGATGCAGCATCAGAAACATCTAAAGGAAAAGCTAAAATAGGCTCTACTCTTAAAGGTATTGGACCAACTTATATGGACAAAACTGGAAGAAATGGTATGCGTGTTGGAGATTTAGAATTAGATAACTGGAAAGAAAAATACGACGCTTTAACTGAAAAGCACCTTAAAATGTTAGAGTTTTTTGATGTGCAGATAGATTATAATTTAGAAGAATTAGAGGTTGAGTTCTGTAAAGGAATTGATAAATTAAAAACGTTACAATTTATTGATAGCGAAGAGTTTTTAAACAAAGCTATTAAAGAAAAGAAAACAATTTTAGCAGAAGGTGCACAAGGTTCTTTATTAGATATAGATTTTGGTACTTATCCTTTTGTAACATCTTCTAATACTACTGCTGCTGGTGCTTGTACTGGTTTAGGTGTTGCTCCTAACAGAATTGGAGAAGTTTTTGGAATTTTTAAAGCCTATACTACTCGTGTTGGTTCAGGTCCTTTTCCAACAGAATTATTTGATGAAGATGGAGCTACTATGGCAAAAGTTGGTCACGAATTTGGAGCAACAACAGGAAGACCAAGACGTTGTGGATGGTTAGATTTAGTAGCCTTAAAATATGCTGTAGACGTAAATGGTGTTACACAATTAATGATGATGAAAGGAGATGTTCTTTCTGGATTTGATACTTTAAAAGTTTGTACTTCTTATAATTACAAAGGAGAAGAAATAGAACATTTACCATACAACATTGAACCAGAAAACGTATCTGTAAATTATTCTGAATTTAAAGGATGGGAAGATGATTTAACAAAAATGACATCTGCCGATGAGCTACCACAAAATTTACTAGACTATGTCGCCTTTATAGAAAAAGAAACAGGAGTTCCGGTATCTATTGTGTCTGTAGGTCCAGATAGAAAACAAACAATTATGAGGTAATGCCTTATTCTAAAAAAATTAAAGCATTTTTCTCTTAGAAAGATGCTTTTTTTTTGATTAAAAAGTACAAAATATACGAATACGCACTTAATAAAATTTAAATATTAAAGTTTCTACAATAAAATCGTATAAATAAAATTTATTTCGCAAATTTGCATTTTTAACATTAAAATTATATATGCCTTTAATATCTAACAAAGGAATTCAGATGCCTGAATCTCCAATAAGAAAACTAGTGCCATATGCAGAAGACGCAAAGACAAGAGGCATTAAGGTATTTCATTTAAATATTGGTCAACCAGATATTGAAACCCCAGAAGTTGCTTTAAACGCTGTAAAAAACGCAGATATAAAAACATTAGAATATGCCCAGTCAGAAGGTTCTAGTAGATATAGAGCTAAATTGGCTAATTATTACAACAAGCATAATGTAAATGTAACTTCAGATGACATTGTTGCTACCACAGGAGCTTCAGAAGCTTTGTTGTTTACCATTGGTAGTATTACTGATTTTGGTGATGAAATTATTGTACCAGAACCTTTTTACGCTAATTACAGTGGTTTTTCTACTGCTTCTGGTGTTACTATTGTTCCTGTAATTTCTAAAATTGAAGATGATTTTTCACTTCCTAAAATTGAAGATTTTGAGAAACTTATCACTAAAAAAACAAAAGCAATTTTAATTTGCAATCCAGGTAATCCTACAGGAAACTTATACTCTGAAGCAGAAATAAATCAACTTAAAGAAATTGTTTTAAAACACGATTTATTTTTAATAGCAGATGAGGTTTACAGAGAGTTTACTTATGACGGTTACGAACATATATCTATACTAACAGTAAAAGGTTTAGAAGAAAATGCAATAATTATAGATTCTGTATCTAAACGTTACAGCATGTGCGGAGCTAGAATTGGTTGTATTGTTTCCAAAAACAGTGCTTTTTTAAAAACAATAAAAAAGTTTGCCCAAGCACGTTTAAGTCCGCCTACCTATGCTTTAATTGCTAGTGAAGCTGCTTTAGAAACTCCACAAAGTTATTTTGACGAAATTATAGAAGAATATATAGGAAGAAGAAATACTTTAATAGAACAGCTACAAAAAATAAAAGGTTTAGTAGTTACCAAACCTAAAGGAGCTTTTTATTGTTTGGTAGAACTACCTGTTAAAGATTCTGATGATTTTGCCCAATGGATGTTAGAAAGTTTTAGTGATAATAATGAAACTGTAATGGTAGCTCCGGCAAGTGGTTTTTATTCTACCGAAGGACAAGGTAAAAATCAAATTAGAATAGCTTATGTTTTAAACAAAAAAGACCTAATAAGATCTGTAGAAATTATAGCTAAAGCTTTAAAAGAATACAAAGATTAGTTTGACGATACTAAATAACATATCATTAAAAGAATACAATACATTTGGTATTGATGTTATTGCAAAACGCTTTGTATCTATAGATTCTGTATATCAATTACAACAGCTCCTTAAAAAAGAAAAAGATGTTTTTTTAATTTCTGGAGGAAGTAACATGCTATTAACTAAAGATATAAATAAGCTTGTTGTTCATATAAATACAAAGGGAATTTCTATAGACAAAGAAGATGATTCTAATGTATACCTCACTGTAAATGCAGGTGAAAATTGGCATGAATTTGTTTTATGGTGTGTATCTGAAAACTACGGAGGGTTAGAAAATTTATCTTTAATACCTGGTAATGTTGGCACTTGTCCTATACAAAATATTGGTGCTTACGGTGTAGAGGTTAAAGACTGTATTACAAAAGTTGAAGCTTTAAATATAGACACCCAAAAATTAACCACTTTTTCTAATGCTGATTGTAAATTTGGATACAGAAACTCAATTTTTAAGCAAGAAGAAAAAAATAAATATATAATTACGGCTGTTAGTTTTAAATTAACAAAAAGCAACCACGTTTTTAACACTTCTTATGGAGCTATAGAAACTGAATTAAAAGGAAAAGGAATTATAAACAGGAACTTAAAAACAATTTCTGACGCAGTAATAGCTATTAGAAATTCTAAATTACCAAACCCAAAAGAAATTGGTAATAGTGGTAGCTTTTTTAAAAATCCTGTTATTTCTAAAGAAGATTTTTTAGAGATTCAAAAAGAATACCCTACTCTACCCTTTTACAAAGTTTCTGATAGTGAAATTAAAATTCCGGCAGGTTGGTTAATAGAGCAAGCTGGTTTTAAAGGAAAGAGATTTGGTAATTGCGGAGTGCATGACAAACAGGCTCTCGTTTTAGTTAATTATGGAAATGCAACGGGTTTAGAAGTTTTTAAATTAGCAGAGAAAATTAAAGATACTGTTTATACAAATTTTAAAATTTCTTTAGAAATAGAAGTTAATGTTATTTAGTTTTAATTGCCTTTTATTTAACATGTTCTGTCTTTTTCATAAAGCTAAGACATATAAACGCTGCAACAAAAAACACTCCTAAAGACAAGACACTAGATTGTATAGATAATTTAGCGTTTAAGATTCCAAAAACTATCATACCAATAACTAGTGATATTTTTTCAGTAACGTCATAAAAACTAAAATAAGAAGTAGTATCCTCTGTTTTAGGTAATAATTTAGAATAAGTAGATCTTGCTAAAGATTGTATTGCTCCCATCACCAAACCAATTAATCCTCCTAAAATATAAAAATACAATTGAATATTTGGTGTTTCTTTGGTTAAATTAAAACCGATAAAACAAACAAGCCCCCATATAAGTATTGTTAATTTAAGTGCTTTTATATTTCCTATTTTATTAGATAATCTAGAAAAAAGAAACGCTCCTAAAATACCTACAAATTGCACTAGTAAAATAGTTAATATTAAGTTTAATGTTGGTAAGCCTAAAATTGTACCAAATATACCTGCCATTAATATAATAGTTTGTACACCTACACTTAACAGAAAGAATGTTATTAGAAAAATTTTTAACTCTCTGTAAGCAAAAAGTTCTTTTGCTACTTTTTTAAGTTCATGTATCCCTTTTTTAAAATAATTATCTTTAGGTAATATTTTTTTTTCTTCTTTAGGTAACTTTGCGTAAGTTATTTGAGCAAAACCAATCCACCATAAACCAACAAAAACAAAAGAGAGTTGAGTACCTAATTGTTTATTAAAAAAACCAAAGACACTTGTTTCTATTAAAATTAAACACAACACTAAACATAAAATAGAACCAAAATACCCTAACATAAATCCTTTTGCACTTACATTGTCTTGCTGCTCTGGATGAGCTACTTCTGGTAAATATGCATTATAAAAAACAATACTTCCCCAAAAACCAATACTAGACAAAATAGTAAAAACAATACCTACCCATAAAGTCTCTTTTCCTGTAAAAAAAAACAAACTCATTACAGAAAAAGCACCTAAAAAGCAAAATATCTTTAAAAACTTCTTTTTATTGCCTGCATAATCTGCTATACCAGACAACATTGGAGATAAAAAAGCGACTACTAAAAAAGAGAAAGCCAACGCATAATTATACAACGTAGTTGGGTTTAACAACATTCCTAAAAACGCTATTTTACCTTCTGCATTTGCAAAACCTTTTGTAGTTGTTAAATTTGTGTAATAAATAGGAAAAATGGCGGTACTTATTACTAAAGAATATACAGAATTAGCCCAATCATAAAATGCCCAAGCATTTATTAATTTTTTATCTCCTATTTTTAACATAACTTTTATTTTATAAAAAAACCGTTCAAAAAAGTATTTTTTGAACGGTTACAATATAAGAATTCTATTTTATGTTTTGTCTGTAATAGTTTACCTATTATATTGAGCAGCATATTTTTTTGCT
>CALHCK010000257.1 GCA_937936695.1 uncultured Polaribacter sp. | reverse complement strand
TTGTCCTGCCGAAAAATTAATAACATCTGCCGAAAGTCTTTTTTCTGCAAGTTCAAAACTTAATTTTGTACGAGTACTATTTTCAAAGAACAAATTAGCAATAGTAATATCTCTTAAAGAGGGTACTTTTTTAATAGGTCTATTAATTACCTCTTTAAAATGATCTGCAGTCTTAAAAATAAGATCTATATCAGATTCTTTTAAATATTTTATTCCCAATAAATGTTCAACACTTAATTCTGACATATTACTTAGCTTCTATATATACTGCGTCTTTATTATCGTTCTCTACCCAAGTTACTAGTACTCGTTCTTTGTTAATAGCGTCTACTTGTCGGCCTCTATAATCTGGCTGAATAGGTAAGTGTCTGCTAAAACGTCTGTCTATTAATACTAGTAATTCTATATTATCTGGTCTTCCATAAGATTGCATTGCAGTAAGTGCAGCTCTAACACTTCTACCAGAATATAAGACATCGTCAATAATTACCACTTTTTTTCCTTCAATTAAAAAATCCATTTTATTAGCTTCTGCAGATAAAGGAGTATCTCTTCTTCTAAAATCATCTCTATAAAAAGTAATATCTAAAATACCTAATTGTAGGTTTTTAACCTTGTAAACTGTTTTAAGTAGGTTTGCTAATCTATTGGCTAAATAAGTACCTTTTGGCTGCAAACCAATTAAAACGGTATTAGAAAAATCGTTGTGGTTTTCGATTAACTGACAAGCCAATCGATGTAAAATTATTTCAATATCTTTAGAGTTAAGTAAGTTTTTTTTGCTCATAAGAATGCTACCAAATTAGCTTGGTAATTATTGAAAATCAAAATTACTGCAAATAAATGTATGTGCAAAATTTATAAGCCGGAAATAAGATTTTTCCTGCCAATTGTTAATTAAATTGTTAAAAACAAAAGAGCAAAATTAAAGTGTGGTATAAGAGTTGTGGTATATTTATTCTATTAACACTAATACTACAGTTATGTCTATATCAAAGTTTGAATCCATGCTTAAAACCAACGCTGTATATTTTTTTGATTTGGTTGAGTTTGAAGAAATAATTGTGCATTATTTAGATGCAGGTAAACATGCTTTAGCTAAAAAAGCTGTTAAATTAGGGTTGCAACAACACCCTGCTTCTGTAGATTTAAAATTATTACAAGTAGAATTGTATGTTTTTGAAGACGAGTTAGATAAAGCATCTTTGTTACTGAATAGAATTGAGCGATTAGAGCCAAATAATGACGAGGTTTTTATACAAAAAGCAGCTATTAGTTCTAAAAAAGGAGGGCATAAAAAAGCGATAGAATTGCTAAAAAAAGCTTTAGCACTTACCACCGATAAGGTAGATGTTTGGTCTCTTTTAGGAATGGAATACTTATATATTGACGACTTTAAAAATGCACGATTAAATTTTGAAAAATGTGTTAGTGCAGATTATGAAGATTACTCTGCTCTGTACAATGTTGTGTATTGTTATGATATGGAAACAGAACATAAAGAAGCAGCAACATATTTAAAAGGATACATAGATATTAATCCTTATTGCGAAGTTGCGTGGCATCAGTTAGGAAGACAGCATTTTATATTAGAAAATTATAAAGAAGCTTTAAGATCTTTTGATTATGCTGTTTTAATTGATGAATCTTTTGTTGGAGGTTATTTAGAAAAAGCAAAAACCTTAGAGCAATTAGAACGTTACCAAGAGGCAATAGATAATTATTTAATTACATTAGATTTAGATGATGCTACAGCATTTGCATACATTAGAATAGGAGAGTGTCATGAAAAACTTAAAAATTTTGAAACTGCTGTTTCCTATTATAAAAAAGCAGTACACGAAGATCCTTTGTTAGATAGAGGCTGGATGCTGTTGACGAATATTTTTTATGACCAAGAATCTTATCAAAAAGCATCTTATTATATTTCTAAAGCCTTAAAGATAGAAGAAGACAATGCAATGTATTGGAGGCGGTATGCAGAAATTAATTTAAAATTAAACTTTTATGAAGAGGCTGTAACAGGTTTTGAAAAATGTTTGACCTTAAATGATGATGATATAGAAATTTATATTGGTCTTACAGATGTTTTGTCTTTTTTAGGCGAATTTAATGATGCTATAAATATTCTATATAAGGCTCAAAAAACATACAAGAACTTTGCCGAAATAGAGTATAGATTAGCGGGGTTATTTTTTATATTAAACAAAGAAGAATATGGCTTTTCTCATTTAATAGCAGGTTTAAAAATAGATTACGAATACAATGTTATTTTAAAAGAACTATTTCCGATTGTTTATGAGGATAAAAAAATTCAGAACTTGTTAACTAATTATAAAAAAGCAATGGAATAGTAGATATAAAAACTAACTATTTTCTTTTTGATAAGTAGATTGTATTTAGATTATAATTTTATAGCTACTACATAATAAAACAAGCCATAATATGTCAGCCTTACTACAGGTAGACATATTATGGTGTAATAAAGATTCGGTTTTAAAACCTCTAAAAATCACGTTAAATAAAAAAGTAGATTTCTTTTTTTCTTTAAAATTCTAGTATCTTCGTTTTATAAAACCAAACGAATAATGAGTAGAAGTATTAAAGATTACGTAGTAATTGGATTAAAAGGAATGGCAATGGGGGCAGCAGACGTAGTTCCTGGTGTTTCTGGAGGTACCATTGCATTTATATCTGGTATATACGAAGAGCTATTGGGTTCTATTAGTAATATTAAATTTGGTTTATTAAAAACACTTAAAGAAGAAGGTATAAAACCTGTTTGGAAAGCTGTTAATGGAAATTTTTTAGCAGCATTATTTACAGGTATTTTTATAAGTGTGGTGTCTTTAGCTAAGGCTATTAAATACTTGTTAGAAAATAAGCCTGTTTTGTTATGGTCTTTTTTCTTTGGCTTGGTGTTAGCAAGTATTATTTACATCGCGAAGCAAATTACAAAATGGAATTTTATATCTATACTACTGCTGGTAGGTGGCGCCTTTTTAGCATATTATATAACAACATTAAATCCTTTAGTTTCAGAAAATTCATCGTTATTATATCTTTTTTTAGCAGGTGCTATTGCAATTTGTGCAATGATATTACCAGGTATTTCAGGAGCATTTATTTTGGTTTTATTAGGTGCTTACAAACCAATTTTGGCGGCTGTTAGCGATAGAGATTTTAAAACAATTATAGCCGTAGCCCTAGGTACAATAGTTGGTTTACTTAGTTTTTCTAAAATTTTAAAATGGTTATTTGCAAATTATAAAAATTATACGTTAGCGGGTTTAACAGGTTTTATAATAGGTTCTTTAAATAAAATATGGCCTTGGAAAGAAACATTAACATGGCGCACAAACTCACACGGAGTAGAAGTCCCATTTAAACAACAAAGTGTTTCTCCTTTTTCTTTTGATGGAGATGCTCAGTTAACTATTGCAATAGTAATAGCAATTATTGGTTTTTCTATTATTTTAATAATGGAACGATTAGCAGTTCAAAAGAAGTAAATGCAAAAAAACAGAACTTTTTTACAGAAAGTTATCCTTTTTTTAAAAGGTTTAGCAATGGGAGCTGCAAATAAAGTTCCTGGAGTTTCTGGAGGAACAGTTTCTTTTGTTTTTGGTTTTTATGAAGAGTTAATATATTCTTTCAGAAAAGTAAATTATACAGCTTTTAAATTGCTTTTTAATGGGCGTTTTAAAAGCTTTTTTAATTATATAAACGGTTCTTTTTTACTACTAATAATGGGCGGTAGCGTTTTTAGCTACTTTAGCGTATCTTTAGTATTAGATTATTTTTTAGTGAATTACGAACTGTATGTTTGGAGCTGGTTTTTTGGAATGATTATAGGTTCTATTTATTACATCAGTAAAGATTTTGGAGAGTGGAATTTTAAAAACACACTGTCTTTACTTATTGGAGCTACAGTAGGTATAGCTATTAGCTTTTTAACTCCTGCAGTAGAAAATGACAATCTTTGGTTTGTGTTTATTTGTGGTATCATAGGTGTTTCAGGAATGACACTTCCTGGGCTTTCAGGCTCTTTTATTCTTATTTTAATGGGTAATTACGTGTTACTTTTAGTAGATTCTGTAAATGAATTACTATATATAAGTACCAATGTATTATCGGGCAATTTTAGTGTGCTATCAGACCCTGTAAAAATAAGATATTTAAAAATAATTTCTGTTTTTACTACAGGCTCTATTTTTGGATTGGTTTCTATATCTCATGTGTTAGGTTATGTTTTAAAAAGATGGAATCAGATTGTAAATGCAGTTATTATTGGTTTTATAACAGGTTCTTTAGGGATAGTTTGGCCATGGAAAAAAACAGCGTATTTAAAAGAAAATGGTCAATTTTTAATAGATAATAAAGGAAATAAAATAGTAGAAAACTATGAAAGGTTCATTCCAGATTTCTCGATAACAGAAACATGGAATGCAATTTTTTACATAGCTTTTGGTTTAGCGTTAATATTAGTGATAGATTATTATGGCAGAAAAAAAAGATAAAATATTTGGCTTGTTAGGAAAAAATATTTCCTACTCTTTTTCTAAAGGATACTTTACAGAAAAATTTAATAAGCTTCATTTAAATGATAATGAATATGTGAATTTTGATATTCCTACAATTCAAAATTTACCAGAAACAATACAGAAAACAACAAATATTAAAGGAATGAATGTTACCATACCGTACAAGGTAGAGGTAATTCCTTTTTTAGATGATTTAGATGATACAGCTAAGAAAATTGGAGCTGTAAATACAATTAAATTTACAGAACAGGGTACTTTAAAAGGATATAATACAGATGTAGTAGGTTTTGAAAACTCTATAAAACCATTTTTTAAATCGCATCATAAAAAAGCCTTAATATTAGGTACAGGAGGGGCATCTAAGGCAGTAGCGTATGCATTAACAAAAAACAATATATCGTATAAGTTTGTTTCACGCACGCCTACTGAAGAAAATCAAATATCGTATGATGCTATTACAGAAGAATTACTTAACGAGTATCATATCATTATTAATTGTACTCCTTTAGGAACTTCTCCAAACACAGAAAAATGTCCTAGTATTCCGTATCAATATATCAATAAAAAACATTTGATGTATGATTTAATATACAATCCTGCGGTTACTACCTTTTTACAAAAAGGGTTAGATAACGGAGCAACTATTAAAAACGGATTAGAAATGTTAGAATTGCAAGCAGAAGAATCTTGGCGAATTTGGAATGCATCTTAAAAGATGTATGTTTTTAAGAGATAGTTTGTAAAATTAGTAACTAGTCATTATATTTATAAAATATATAACTTATTGTTAGATAAGACCTTAAACATTGTAGACATGTTAGAAAATAACGAAGAAAACGTTGGTAAAACGGAGAGTAAAATAACTGAAGTTTTAAATGAAAATTCAGATGTAGCGGTAGCTAAACCTACTGGAAAAGAGAATGATACAACAGAAGCTGTAAAAGAGATTGAAAAGTCGATGGCAGCAGATGCAGAAAATGAGTCGTCTAAAGAAGTTGTAGTACCTGTTGTAGATTATACTGCTTTAAGTTTAGAAGAGTTAGTTTCTGAATTGCAAACAACACTATCTTCTAATCCTATTCAAAAAATTAAACCGCAAGTAGATGGTGTTAAAAATGCATTTAATCAAAAATTTGGTGCATTATTATCAGAAAAAAAAGCTGCTTTTATAGAAGAAGGAGGTAATGCTATAGATTTTCAGTTTACGAGTCCGGTAAAATCTTCGTACAATAAATTACTATCTGAATACAAAAAGAAAAGAGATGCTTATTATAATGATTTAGAAAAGCAATTATCAGTTAATTTAGAAAAAAGAGAAGCTGTAATAGAGCAATTAAAAGAGTTAATAAAAACTGCAGATACAGCTACAATGTACAAAAGCTTTAAAGAGTTACAAGACTCTTGGAGAGCTATTGGACCTGTACCAAAAAATCATTACAATGATACCTGGAAAATATACCATCATCATGTAGAACGTTTTTATGATTTATTAAGTTTAAGTAACGATTTTAGAGACTTAGATTTTAAACATAATTTAGAGCAAAAACTTAAAATTATAGCAAAAGCAGAAGCTTTATCTGAAGTAAAAGATATTAATGAAGCTTTTAAAGAGTTACAAGAATTACACAAAGTTTGGAAAGAGGAAATAGGACCTGTTTCTAAAGAAATGAGAGAAGAGGTTTGGCAAAAATTTAGTGCTGCTACTAAAAAAATTCATGACAGAAGACATGATTATTTTAGAGAAATGCGTTCTAAATATCAAGATATTATAGAAAAGAAATTAGAAATTGTAGCTAAAATTAATAGTTATGATACTTCTGAAAATAAATCTCATAACGATTGGCAAAAAAGTATTAAAGATATTGAAGAGTTAAGACAACAATATTTTGATGCTGGTAAATTACCATATTCTAAAAGCGAAGAGGTTTGGCAAAAATTTAAAGCAGCTACTAAAAAATTTAATAGTGCTAAAAATGTATTTTATAAAGAAGAAAAAAATGAACAGCAAGATAATTTAAAACAAAAAATAGCTTTAATTGAGCTTGCAGAATCGTTAAAAGAAAGTGAAGATTGGGAGTCTGCTACAAATACATTAAAAAAGATTCAGGCAGATTGGAAAAAAATAGGGCATGTACCGCGTAAATTTTCTGATGATATTTGGAAACGTTTTAAAACAGCTTGTAATCATTACTTTGATAGATATCATCAACAAAAAAACTCTTTAAATAAAGAGCAACAACAAATAGTAGAAACTAAAAAAGAATTTTTAGATACTATAAAAGATTTGCAAGAACCAACAAAAGAAAAAGCTTTAGAAGCTATAAATACTTGGAGGTCTCTTGGTAAATTGCCTAGAAATGCACGTCATTTAGATGGTAAATTTAATAAACAAATAGATCGTATTTTAGAGAGTTTATCTTTAGATAAGAAAGAAGTATCTATGTTAAAGTTTACAAATGTTGTAGATGGGTATTTAGCAGATGAAGATGTAAGAAAATTAGATTCTGAACAATTATTTGTTAGAAAAAAGATAGATGAAGTAGTTAAAGAAATTCAACAATTAGAAAATAATTTAAGTTTTTTCTCTAATGCTAAAGATGATAATCCTTTAGTTTTAAATGTAAAAAATAGAGTAAATGAATTTAAAGATGATTTATCTATTTGGAAAGAAAAACTAAATTATATTAAAAAGTTAGATTACTAAGAGTATTCTTAATATCAAACATAAAAAAACTCGAAGCTTAGCTTCGAGTTTTTTTATGTTTGATGTTTTTTATTGACTATGAAAAGAATTTTTCCATTTTAAGTTTTTCTTCTTCAGCTAAAGCAGCATCTACTAAGATACGTCCACTATGCTCATCAATAGTAATTTTTTTTCTGTTAGCAATTTCTAACTGAACTTGTGGTGGAATTGTAAAATAAGACCCTCCAGAAGCTCCACGTTCTATGGCTACAACAGCTAAACCATTTTTTACTTTGTTTCTTATTCTTGTATAAGCAGAAAATAAATGAGCATCTAATGATTTAGAAAATTCGTCTGATTTCTGGATTAGTAAAGACTCTTCTTTTTCAGTTTCCTTTAAAATAGCATCTAACTCAGCTTTTTTATGCTCTAAATGTTGCTCTTGTCTAGTTAGTTTTTCTTGAGTCTTGCTTATAACTTCTTTTTTCTGAACAATTTTAGCTTTGTACTCGTTAATTCTTTTTTCTGATAATTGAATTTCTAAATCTTGATATTCAATTTCTTTAGATAAAGAATCAAACTCTCTATTGTTTCTTACTTTCTTTTGTTGCTCATCATATTTTTTCATTAACGCATTAGACTCTTCAATAGCTAATTTTTTGTTGTTAATGTCAGTCTCTAAATTAGTAACGTCTTGATTTAAGTTTTCAATTCGCTTATTTAATCCGGCAACTTCATCCTCTAAATCTTCAACTTCTAAAGGTAATTCACCTCTAACATTTCTAATTTCGTCAATTCTAGAGTCTATTAATTGTAAATCGTATAAAGCTCTTAATTTTTCTTCAACCGAAATTTCTTTCTTCTTTGCCATGATTATATATAGTATATAGGATTTGTACTTTTTTCTGATAAAATGATTGCAAAATTACTAAATTTTTTTGTAAGATAGTCAACCAAAAGGTTTTTTGTAAACTGTTCGCTCTCATAATGCCCAATATCTGCTAAAAGAAGCTGTTCTTC
>CALHCK010000256.1 GCA_937936695.1 uncultured Polaribacter sp. | reverse complement strand
CCTTCTATATCTATTCTACTAAAAGCAAAACCATGGTTTGCTGGAGCAGGCTTTAAGGTCATTGTTACATTTTTACCTGTATGCAATCCTACACCAGATAAACTTACCTCTTTCTGTATTGTTTTTTGCTTCTTACTCATTACTCTTTTATTTGAGTCTTCAACTCTTTTTCTAAATTATTTATTATTGATGTTATCTTAGGTAAATTCCTAAAATGCACATAACTTTTATTAAAATCTGAATAATTAAACGCAGGTGTTCCTTGTACAACCTCGTTATCTTTAATATTTTTTGAAATACCAGACTGCGCTTGTATTCTTAAATTATTACCAAGTACTAAATGGCCTGCAATACCTACCTGACCACCAATCATACAACTCTCACCTATTTTGGTGGAACCAGCAATACCTGTTTGAGCAGCTATTACAGTGTTTTTACCAATTTCTACATTATGAGCAATGTGTATTTGATTGTCTAACTTAACACCTTTTCTAATAATAGTACTACCCATTGTAGCTCTATCTATTGTACAAGATGCACCAACGTCTACATTATCTTCTATAATTACATTTCCTATTTGCGGTATAGGTGTATATTCTCCATTTTTACTAGGTGCAAATCCAAATCCATCAGAACCTATTACTGCTCCAGAATGTATTTTACAATTAGTACCTAACACCGTTTCTGAATATATTTTAACCCCAGAGAAAAGTGTACAATTATCAGAAATTACAGCATTGTCTCCAATGTATGTATTCGGATAAATTTTAACATTGTTACCAATAACTACATTTTCGCCTATGTAAGAGTATGCACCTAAATATAAATTGTCTCCAACATTTGCAGATGTAGCTATAGAACTTGGTTGCTCTATGCCTGTTTTATTATTTTTAACCTCGTTGTAAAAAGCTAACAACTTAGAAAAAGACTCGTATGCATTGTCTACTTTTATTAAAGTAGATGTTACTTCTTTTTCTGGTTCAAAATCTTTATTTACAATAGCAATAGAAGCTTTTTGCGAATATAAGTAAGGATTATATTTGGGGTTCGACAAAAAAGTAAGAGACCCTTTTTCTCCTTCTTCTATTTTAGAAAGTTTAAAGACTTCTTCGTTTGGATTACCAACAATTTCGCCTTCTAAAATATCTGCTATTTGCTTTGCTGTAAATTTCATTAAACGCAAAAATATAAAATTTAAAGTGATTTGTCTAATATCATTTTTACTTTGGGTAACAAATAAAATATTTTACCACAGGATTTGTTAATGCCTGAATATTTAATTGATCGGATGCTTTTGCTATATCTGTGGTTTTATTCTCTTTATTTAAGATAAATATAGGCTTTTCTGAATTGTAAGCTTGATTTGTTATTTTTCCTGTAAAAACAAAATAGTTTACTTCTCTTCTAGTTAACTTTAAATTGTTTAATACCTCTTCTTTCTTTTTCTCAAAAAAAGAATTTTCTACTTCTTTTTTATGTATTTCTATTCTTAACAATTTTCTATCTACTATCATTTTTGATAAAGTTGATAGTACAACATCTTCATGAAGCGTCCATTCTTTTATAGCCAACATTACATCATAATCATCTAATTTAGAAAACATTTCTAGTGTTTCATTATTAAAATTGTTTTCAGAAATTTGATTGTATAAAAAGTATTTTAATGACGAACTTGCAAAAAGTTTTTCTCCTTTTTCTGCCAATTCTTTGGCTCTTTTTAAAACATGTACTAAAACATTTTCTGCAACAATACCTGTTTTATGTAAATACACTTGCCAGTACATTAACCTTCTAGCAATTAAAAATTTTTCTACAGAATAAATCCCTTTTTCTTCTATTACTAATTCATCATCTTTAACATTCATCATTGCTATTAACCTATCAGATGAAATGTTTCCTTCTGCTACTCCTGTATAAAAACTATCTCTCTTTAAATAATCTAATCTATCTATATCTAATTGACTAGATATTAACTGACATAAGAATTTTCGCGGATATTTACCTTCAAAAATTTTAATAGCTAATGTTAATTCTCCTTGAAACTCTTTATTCAGAGCTTTCATAAATTTTAAAGATATTTCTTCATGAGAAATACTACTAACAATACTATGTTCTAATGCATGAGAAAAAGCACCATGACCAATATCATGTAATAAAATAGCAATGTACAAGGCATTTTCTTCTTCTTTAGAAATATCAACTTGCTTAAACTTTAAAACACTTACTGCTTTTTGCATTAAATGCATACAACCTATCGCATGATGAAAACGAGTGTGATTTGCACCTGGGTATACTAAGTTAGAAAATCCCATCTGTGTTATTCTTCTTAATCTCTGAAAATAAGGATGCTCAATAATATCAAAAATTAAAGAATTTGGTATTTGAATAAACCCATAAATAGGATCATTTAATATTTTAAGTTTGTTTGGTTTTTTTTTAGTCAAAAGAAAATATTTATCAATCTCTGGCAAAATACAATTTAATCTCTTAAAAAAACTACATTATAAAATCATCAAAAAAAAAATCTATTTTTTAGTAAGATTTTAGCATATTATACACACTAAAAGCATAACAAATAATTACTTTTAACGTTACATAATAAAATACAATAACATATATGAGCAACATACAAATTTTATGGGTAGATGATGAGATTGAACTTTTAAAACCTCATATTATATTTCTTGAAAGTAAAAACTACAAAGTTACTACCTGTACAAATGGTGCCGATGCTATTGATTTAGTTGATGAAGAAAACTTTGATATTGTTTTTTTAGATGAAAACATGCCAGGTATTACTGGTTTAGATACTCTTGCAGCAATAAAACAAAAACAAGCTAATTTGCCTGTGGTAATGATTACCAAAAGTGAAGAAGAGTACATTATGGAAGAAGCCATAGGTGCTAAAATTGCAGATTATTTAATTAAACCTGTTAACCCTAATCAAATACTTTTAAGTTTAAAGAAAAACTTAGACAACTCTCGTTTGGTGTCTGAAAAAACGACATCTAGTTATCAACAAGAATTTAGAAAAATAGCTATGGATTTAGCTATGGTTAATTCTTATGAAGATTGGATTGAGCTTTATAAAAAACTTATTCACTGGGAATTAGAATTAGAAAATATTAGCGATTCTGGAATGTTAGGCATATTAGAAAGTCAAAAACAAGAAGCTAACAATCAGTTTTATAAATTTATAAAAAATAATTACCAAGATTTTTTAACTTCTAAAGACAAACCCACATTTTCTCATACGCTTTTTAAAGATTATGTAGTACCAGAATTAAATAAAGACCAAGGTGTGTTATGGATTGTAATTGATAATTTACGTTATGACCAATACCGTATTTTAGAACCTTTAATTAACAATCATTACAAAAAAGAAGAAGAATACTCTTATTTTTCTATTTTACCTACTGCAACACAGTATGCTAGAAATGCTATTTTTTCTGGATTAATGCCTTTAGATATGGAGAAAAAATTTCCTAACTATTGGAAAAATGATACTGATGAGGGAGGAATGAATCAATATGAAAATGAATTTTTAACAGCACAAATTAAACGCTTAGGTTTAAACATTAAACACGAATACTATAAAATATCGTCTTTAAAAAACGGTAAAGAACTAGCTGATAACTTTAATGGTACCAAACAAAACGATTTAACAACAGTTGTTTACAATTTTGTTGATATTCTTTCGCACTCTAAAACAGAAATGGAAGTTATTAAAGAATTAGCTGGAGACGATAAAGCATACCGTAGCTTAACTCTTAGTTGGTTTAAAAACTCTCCTTTGTTTGATATCATTCAGAAAGCACAAAACTTAGGTCAAAAACTAATTATTACCACAGACCATGGTACTATTAACTGCAAACATCCATCAAAAGTAATTGGAGACAAAAATATTAGTGCTAATTTACGTTACAAAACAGGTAAAAGCCTTAGTTATGAAGAAAAAGATGTTTATGCCGTAAAAAATCCTAAAGATATATTTTTACCTGTTGTTTCCATTAACAGTCCGTTTATTTTTGCTAAAGAAGATTTGTTTTTTGCTTATCCCAACAATTTCAATCATTTTGCAAAATACTACAAAAACACCTACCAACACGGTGGAGTTTCATTAGAAGAAGTAATTATACCTTGTGTGGTTTATAGTCCTAAAAAATAATAAAATTTGAAATAGACCTTTTATTTAATGTTAACTGATAATAACTAAAACATCTATAAATGTATAGTTGTTATTTTAGAAAAACATTTAATATCACAAATAAAAGTAGATAAAATATAACTAAAAAAACTATTATATATTTTAGTATTTAAAATTAAAAAGCCAAAATTTGAGATCTCAAATTTTGGCTTTTTAAAAAATAATTAACTAAATCTAACACTATGAACCAGCACTTAATTCATTGTTATATTTTCATATAAAACTGCAATATCATTAAACGCTTCTGTTAATTCATTACTCTTAACATATAAATTCATATCATCAAATTTATTGTTAAATAATTGATCTTTATTATTCCCAAGATTTTCCCATCTTAACATAGCCATTACCAATGCATCATCTACAGTATCTTTATCTAAATTAGAAACCAATAGAAGCGTTATTGCATCATTAAATTCATTATACAATAATTCTACTTCATCATTACTAGCTTTTAACTCTTTACTATATTCATTATCAGTTGCTATAGATGAAATTACATTATTTGAAGTTTTCATTAAAGTACTATTAATTTGTATTACTTCGTATACATTTTCATCGCTAGGAGTATCTTTTAAAATATTTTTAAAATTACTCCATAAATTACTTACAGTATTTAAATGTTTTTTTGTGTTGTTTGAAACTGCATTTTTAAGAAGAATTTGATTTTGTTTTTCAAATTTTTTACTGCTCTTCATCAAAACTTTTTTTGCTTTTGCATCGTTTGGTGTATTTGACAACAACAAATAAGCTTTAGCCATTTTCTGACCTAAAACTCTTTGATTTTCAGATATATTTTTTGCTTTTTTAAAAGAAATATTACCATATTTTTTTTGTGCAGTAATAGTATTAAAGCAAGTAAACAATGTTAAGAATGTTAAAGTAATTTTTAGGCTTTTCATGATGTATATATTTGTTTCCACAAATAAAAAACTTTATACACTCTTAAAAATAAAAAATAGATTGATTGCCATATTTAATAGTTAAATGGTAAAAAAATAACTTAAAGTAATTTTAATATCCGCTATAAATTATAAGATTTATTATTTTTACCACATGAACAAAAATTATTCATTAGAAGAATTATCTCAAATAGCTAAGGCAATTATTTAATCAGTAAAAAACAAAACAATTTTATTTTATGGTGAAATGGGCGTAGGAAAAACAACTCTTATAAATAAAAAATAGATTGATTGCCATATTTAATAGTTAAATGGTAAAAAAATAACTTAAAGTAATTTTAATATCCGC
>CALHCK010000255.1 GCA_937936695.1 uncultured Polaribacter sp. | reverse complement strand
ATGTTTGATGAAAATTTTGGTTGGAAAAATATGTTTTTACATGCAGGTAAACTAGTATTTACCCATCCTTTTACTTCAGAAAATTTAACACTAAAAACTACTTTTCCAAAAGATTGGCTTGCTTTGTTTGATAAATTTGAGTGGGAAAATCCAAATACTTAAAAATATTATTGGTCTATTGATATTGCATCAAATCCAATTAGTTCTCCACTTTCAAAAATTGGAGATATTTCTATAGGATTACAACAAACTTCACAATCTTCTATATATGTTTGATTATGTACACTTGCATCTAAAATCATAGAAATATCTTCCCAACAATGTGGGCACTGAAAAAAATGTTCTAGTTCCATTAACCTTAATATTTAATAAGTTCTAAAATACTACTTTCTAGTTTATTTTTCCCTAAATATTGATTTTCTAACGCACTTGCAAAAGGAATGGGAGTGTCTAAACTAGCCACTCTTTTAATAGGAGCATCTAAATATTCAAAACAATGTTCGCTTATAAGTGCAGAAATTTCACTAGCAATTCCTCCAAAAAGAGAATCTTCTTGTATAATAATTACTTTTCCTGTTTTTTTTACTGATTGATAAACAGTCGTTATGTCTAAAGGTTGTAATGTTCTTAAATCAATTACATCTGCTTGTATATTTGGGTGGTTGGTTAAAATTTCTAAAACCCAATGCACCGCTGCTCCATAACTCACAATTGTTATATCTTTCCCTTTTTGCAAAACAGCTGCTTTACCAATTATTGTTGTAAAATTATTAACTGCTACTTGTTGACTAATTGTTCGGTACAAACCTTTGTGCTCAAAAAACAAAACAGGGTTTGGATCTTTAATTGCTGCTATTAATAAACCTTTTGCATCTTCAGGAAAGGCAGGATATACAATTTTTAATCCAGGTACTTTAGTAAACCAAGCTTCGTTTGTTTGACTATGAAAAGGTCCAGCTCCTACTCCTGCTCCACAAGGCATCCTTATAACAACAGCTGCTTTTTGAGACCATCTATAATACGATTTTGCTAAAAGATTTACAATAGGATTAAATCCTGACGAAGCAAAATCTGCAAATTGCATTTCAACCACAGCTTTCATTCCGTTAATAGAAAGTCCGTATGCCGTAGAAACAATCGCCGATTCACAGATTGGAGTATTCCTAACACGTTCTTTGCCAAATTGCTCTACAAAACCTTCCGTTATTTTAAATACACCTCCATATTCTGCAATATCTTGTCCCATTAAAACAAGATCTTCGTGTGCTTCCATAGATTGATATAATCCTTCGGAAATAGCATCAATAAAACGTATATTTTTTTTCTCTTTTACTTGTAAAACAGGTGTTGTATTTCCCTCTTTATAAACGTCTTTTATCTCAGTATTTATATCAGCTTCAATATTTTTTTCGTTATTAGCAATTACAAGTTCTTTGTTTATATCCTCTAAAATTTCTTTTTTTAATGATGTTATTTTTTCATCAGATACTATGCCTTCGTACAGAAGAAAATATTCAAAGTTTTGTAGAGGATCTTTAGTTTTCCAAAAATCTAACAATTCTTTTGGTACATATTTAGTACCGCTAGCTTCCTCATGACCACGAATTCTGAATGTTTTAAATTCTAATAAAATTGGTCTAGGAGTATTTCTAATGCTTTTAGCTAATTCTTTTACCTGAAGATACACTTCTAAAACATTATTACCATCAATTATATAACTTTCTATACCATAACCAATACCCTTATCAGCTATATTTTTACAATTAAACTGTTCGTTTGTTGGCGTAGACAATCCGTAACCATTATTTTCAACACAAAAAAGCACAGGTAAATTCCATACAGACGCAATATTTATAGCTTCGTGAAAATCTCCTTCACTTGTACCACCTTCACCTGTAAAAACAGCACATATTTTTTTGTTCTTTTTTAATTTATTTGCTAAAGCAATTCCATCTGCAACTCCTAATTGCGGTCCTAAATGAGAAATCATTCCAATTATATGGTGTTGTTGAGATCCAAAATGAAAACTTCTATCCCTACCTTTTGTAAAACCACTAGCTTTACCTTGCCACTGCGCAAACAATTTGTGTAAAGGAATTTTTCTACTTGTAAAAACGCCTAAATTTCTGTGCATAGGTAAAATATATTCATCTTTATTTATTGCAGCAGTTACCCCAACTGAAATAGCTTCTTGCCCGATACCTGAAAACCATTTAGTTATTTTGCCTTGTCTTAAAAGCACTAGCATTTTTTCTTCAATTAAACGAGGCACCAATAATTGCTTGTACAGCTTTAGTAATTCATTGTCTGTTAAAGAGTGCTTATTAAAAAGAATACTACTTTTTTGCATAAATAAAATTTCAATAAAAAAATCCAACCTAAATAAAGGTTGGATTTTTTTATGTATTGATAAAAGATACTATTACATTTCTTTAAAAATGGCGTGCATCATTCTTTTTTTATCATTAATACTTTCTTCTAATGCAATCATAGTTTCTGTTCTATTTACACCAGGTATGTCATCAATTTTATAGATAATATCTTTAGCATCATTAGTGCCTTTAGCTCTTACTTTACAAAATATATTGTATTTACCCGCTGTTACATATGCTACAGTTACGTTTGGTATTTTTCTTAAGTCAGCAATTACATTTTGCGTCATAGAAGTCTTTTCTAAATAAACTCCTACATGTGCTATAAAAGAATAGCCCATTTTTTCGTAATTTAATGTAAGTGTAGAACCTTGAATAATACCTTCATCTTCCATTTTTTTAACACGTACGTGAATAGTACCTGCAGACACTAGTAATTGCTTAGCAATATCTGTAAATGGTGTTCTTGCATTTTCAATTAAAATGTCTAGTATTTGATGGTCAATTTCGTCTAAAATAAATTTTTTCATTTTTACGTATTACTCAATTAATATTGCAAATTTATGATTTTAATTTAATTAAACAAGCCTTTAATTAAGAAATACCTAAGATTTTTTATTCTCGAAAACGATTTCGGTGTGTCCTACCTTATTTACTAGGTCATTATCTTCTACTTTTTCTAAATTAGAAACAAATTTACCCTCTAAAACACCATCTATATACTGAAAAGCTACATCATCATCAGAATTTGGATACCTATGAATTACATCATAAAAGATTTTATCATTATTAGGTATGGTAAAATATTCTTCATAATCTATAAAAGAATCAGCATCTGTAATGTGCTTTAACCCTTGTAAAATTGAATAGAATGTGTATTTTCTTGTTTCTTCTCGGTTATAATCATCAGGATAATGACCTGATTCTATTAAAATAGTATTGTAACCTAATTTTTGAAAGTTGTCTCCTGTAGCGGTTGGGTAAAACTCATCTGTGTACCTACCTACGTAATTAGGAATTACTTGTTGTAGCAACTTATTCATTCCTACAATTACATCCATAGTAGCTATTCTACCTTTAGTAAGTGCTCTTGTCACTTCTTCAGAAGGAGCTAAAAAAGATATTGTAGCAGGATTTTTCGTTCCTTCGACATTAAAAATTGTGCGTTGATCATGTAAATTAAAGCAAAAATGTGGCTTGAATTCATCTAAAATATCACGTAATAAAATACTTTCTTTAGCACTTTTGTCTACAGCATCTCTATTTAAATCAACATTATTAGCATTTACTCTCGTGTATACCTGAGATCCATCGGGGTTTAACATCGGAATAAAAACTAAAGTACATTCTTCTAGTATATTTTTAAAAACTGACTCTTTTGAATTAGAGAAGCAATTAAAAAGATCAAATAAGGCTCTAGTACCTGTACTTTCATTTCCGTGCATCTGAGACCAAAGCAATATTTTTTTAGATCCAGCCCCTATTTTTAATTGCATAATAGGTCTATTTTGTTCGGATGTACCTATTTGAGAAATAGCAAAAGCATCTTTATGTTTTATAAATAAATCTTTAATGTCATTAAAGGTAATCCATTTACCAAACAAATCTTTTTCTTTTTGTTCGTTATACAGTTTGTTTAAAGTATCAATAGATAATGTATTCATAAGGTATTACTTGTTTTGTCAAAATTACAGAATTTACAATTGTTATCAAACTAAAAAGTTACAAATGTAAACAACTTTAAAATCACAAATGTATACAGTTTTAGTTGC
>CALHCK010000254.1 GCA_937936695.1 uncultured Polaribacter sp. | reverse complement strand
GCTACAAAGTTACCTACTGTACCTGGTACTTTTTTGTACTCTAATTCTACTAAAATTTCACCTTTTGGAGTGGTGAATTTTGCATATATACCGTTGTTCATTGTTTTATTATTTATATGTAATATTTTGTTTTATTTTTTTGCGTTAAGAAGGGCAACTCCGTAGGTTAAACCAACATTAAAGTTGGCTGAGTTAACATTTCCAAAAGGAGACCACATCTGTCCTCCTGATATGTTAAAATGAAAGTCATTATTTACGTGAAAATTAATACCAGCAGTAGGTCTTACTAAAACACCTTCACCAGAATCTACACGACCACCACCAGCTACACCACCAGCTGCTTCTAAAAACATAGAAACTTTATTATTTAAAATTTTATTAGACTTAACTCCAACACCAAAAATACCATGAGCATAACCCCCAGACATCCCTTTATGAGCAAAGGAAGCTTCTCCTGCTACATACAATCTTTTAGATAAATCGTAATTAATTTTTAAAGCTATAAGCTGTAAGTCACTTGCAGGAATTCCAAATTTAGCAACATCAAAGTAAAACTGATTTTGAACTCCTAATTGAGCTCCTTTTGTTTTTATAGAACTTGCTTTTTCTTTTGTAAAAGGATGTTCTGTACCACCACTTAAGCCATAATATTTTAGACTAAATCCAGCTGTATATGCCTGAAAACTAGCTATACCACCTATAGATCTATGGTATCCTCCATGAAGACTTAAACCAAATTTATCTGAAAAATGTATATCAGCACCAGCGCTAGGATATGCTGTTAATCCTCCTTCAGGGAAAATTCTACCACCTGCGGCACCAATACCCATTTTAGCAAAAAAGTTGATGTATTTAGTTTCGATAAAGTTTTTTCCAACTCCAAAAAATAGATCCATAAATCCTGCAGTTAATCCTCCATACATGGCGTCTAATTGAGCATAAATAAAAGTATTATTTGTTAAATACCTTTGATACTCAAAACCAATTAAAGAAAGTACTCGATCAATTTTTTGAAAACGAGGAGTTGTACTAGCATCTGTTCTTGAATTCCCAAAAGGAAAAAAATAATCAAAAGTGACTTGTTGCACACTTTTTACACCTGGTTTTTTAAAGAAAGCATCTTTAGAATTATCGTTTTCTATAAATTCTTTAAGAGCATCTTTATAAGAAGCTACTCTTAATGTTGTAGGAATTTCTAAGAAAAAAGAAATATTATCACTTTTCTGAATACCTGTAAAAAAGTTTACATATCCGTATTGAACACCAAAAGAGTAACCATTTTTTTTGTATTGCAAACCAACATTAGGGTAGAGTAGTCCACCACCTCTAACTAAAGTTCTAAAACCTCCACCTCCTCCAAAGTGTACATTTGCGTCAAAATACAAATTTTTATAGATTGGAGTATTAACACCTAAGTTTACACCTAAAGTAAATAAACCTCCTTGATCTCCAGTAATAGCAGTATGAAATCCTGCGCCAGTATATAACCAATCATTTAAAGGTATATTGTAATTTAAACCAACAAAACCCATTGTAGGTTGTAAATTAAATCCAACTTTTTCTGTAGGTTGATGTACTAGCGTGTAATTTAAACGAATATTATTATGTAATTCTCTTACTTTTAACTTTTTTAAATCATTTTTCTGACTCCAGAAAGTAGTAGTGATAATTAGAGAAATTATTAAAAAAATATTTTTTTTCATAAAATTAATCTTTAAACTCACTTGTAAAGTGCAACTTAACAGTAGGGTATTTACTTTGTGTCATTTGAATAGTAAAAGCAGAATCTGCTAAGAACACTAATTGTCCTTGTTTGTCTTTAGCTAAATAACGCTGTTTTACACGCTTAAATTCTTTAAATTCTTCGTTTTTAACATCTTCAGGCTCTACCCAACAGGCTTTGTGTACTTGTAAGTTTTCGTAAGTACATTTTGCACCATATTCATGTTCTAAACGATATTGAATTACCTCATATTGTAACGCACCAACGGTACCAATAACTCTTCTACCATTCATGTCTAAGGTAAATAACTGAGCAACACCTTCGTCCATTAATTGATCTAAACCTTTGTATAATTGTTTAGATTTCATAGGGTCTGCGTTGTTAACATAACGGAAATGTTCTGGAGAAAAACTAGGTATTCCTTTAAAGTTTAACTGTTCTCCTTCGGTTAACGTATCTCCAATTTTAAAATTACCTGTGTCATGTATTCCAACAATATCACCAGGAAAAGATTCATCTACAATTTCTTTTTTCTCTGCAAAAAAGGCATTAGGACTAGAGAATTTTACTTTTTTACCATTTCTTACATGTAAGTAAGGAGAATTTCTTTTAAAGGTTCCTGAAACAATTTTTATAAATGCCAATCGATCTCTGTGTTTAGGATCCATATTTGCATGAATTTTAAACACAAAACCGGTTAGTTTTTCTTCTTTAGAATCTACTAAACGTTCTTCTGCTTTTTTGGGTTGAGGAGAAGGTGCTATTTCAATAAAAGCATCTAACAATTCTTTTACCCCAAAATTATTTAAAGCAGAACCAAAAAATACAGGTTGTAAATTTCCTTCTAAATATTCTTGTTGATTAAAAGGAGGGTAAACTTCTCCAATTAATTCTATTTCTTCTCTAAGAGTTTCTGCAGCAGTTTCTCCTACTACCGTATCTAGTTCTGGGTTTGACAAATCGTCAAATTCTATACCTTCAGAAATTGTTGTTTTGTTATCACCAGAAAAAAGATTTAATTTTTTTTCCCATATATTGTAAATTCCTTTAAAGTCGTATCCCATACCAATAGGAAAACTCATAGGTGTAACACGTAAGCCTAATTTTTGTTCTACTTCATCTAACAAATCAAAAGCATCTTTACCCTCTCTATCTAGTTTGTTTATAAAAACTAGCATAGGAATACTACGCATTCTACAAACTTCTACTAGTTTTTCTGTTTGAGGTTCTACACCTTTGGCAACATCAATAACAACAATAACACTATCTACAGCTGTTAAAGTTCTAAAAGTATCTTCTGCAAAGTCTTTGTGACCAGGTGTATCTAAAATGTTTATTTTTTTATTTTTATAGATAAAAGCCAAAACAGAGGTAGCAACAGAAATACCACGTTGTCTTTCTATTTCCATAAAATCGGAAGTTGCCCCTTTTTTTATCTTGTTGTTTTTTACAGCTCCGGCCTCTTGAATAGCACCTCCAAAAAGTAATAATTTTTCGGTAAGTGTTGTTTTACCAGCATCTGGGTGAGATATGATACCAAAAGTTCTCCTGCGTTTAATTTCTTCTAAAAAGCTCATCTACAAAATTTGAGGTGCAAAGATAGGATTTACAGCGAGAATTATCAATCTAAAATTTCTATTCTCATTTTTACATCATCTTCTGGCCATTGATCTACACCAACTTTTACGTTAGCTATTTTATCCATAGTATCAAAACCCGAAATTACTTCGCCAAAAACTGTATGATTATTGTCTAAATGATGAGAGCCTTTTCTGTTGTGTACAATATAGAATTCAAACGGACTCGACAATTTATCGGGGTTATCTTCATATTCTCTTGCTGCAGCTAAAGCACCGTATTTATGTGTTCTGTTTTTTCTGTACTCAGGCTTCATTAAATAGTTACCATATTTTCGTCGTTGTTTTTGGGTGTGCATTTCATCAGAATTACCACCTTGTATTACAAAGTTTTTAGCAACTCTGTAAAAAACAGTTGAATTAAAATATTTTATTTTGGTTAAAAAAACAAAATTAGCTCTGTGTATAGGTACATCTTTGTATAATAGTAACTTAATGTTACCAAAATCTGTTTTTATAATTACTTTAGTTTCTTGGTTTTGTTTTCCATATTCAGCTAAAAAAACTTCAGTGTTTTTATTATTTAAACTATCCCAAGGTCTTGTTATTTCTTTTTTTATTGTTTCTTTTCTTTTAAGATTTAAAGTCTTGTTAACAGGTTTTTTTTCTTCTTTACAGTTGTAAAAAGTGAATAAAGTTAAAATAAAAAGTAGCGTTTTTAAAAATAGATTCATTGCTTTTAGTTAAAATGCGTTGCAAATATAAATTATAGAAATCTAAACCTTAAAAAGCTAATAAGTTTTTATTTTATGAATAATTACTAATTGATTTCCTTATTTTTGCAAATATGGAAGAACAAGTTGTTTTAGTTGATGAAAAAGACAATCCTATAGGATTAATGCCAAAAATGGAAGCACATGAAAAAGCTGTTTTACACAGAGCCTTTTCTGTATTTGTTTTTAACAAAGATGGGGCTTTAATGTTACAGCAACGAGCTGCTAGTAAATATCATTCTCCTTTATTATGGACAAATACTTGTTGTTCTCATCAAAGAGATGGAGAATCTAATCTTGAAGCAGGAAAAAGAAGATTACAGGAAGAAATGGGGTTTGTAACCCCCTTAAAAGAAGTGTTTTCATTTGTTTATAAAGCTCCTTTTGATAATGGATTAACGGAACATGAACTAGATCATGTGATGGTTGGTTATTATGATGAAGCTCCTGAAATTAATAAAGAAGAAGTAGAGGCTTATAAGTGGATGCCTTTGCATGATGTTAAAGAGGATATTGCTAAAAATCCTAATAACTACACTGAATGGTTTAAAATTATTTTTGATAAATCTTTTGAAAAATTAGTAAATGCCTAAAGTAACTGTTCATAGAAAGGCGCATTTTAATGCAGCGCACAGGTTATATAGAAAAGACTGGTCTGATAAAAAGAACTTTGAAGTTTTTAATAAATGTAGTAACCCTAATTTTCATGGACATAATTACGAATTGATTGTTGCTTTAACAGGCGAAATAGACAAAGAAACAGGTTATGTGTTTGATTTAGGTGTTCTTAAAGATTTAATAAAAACAGAAATAGAAGATTGTTTAGATCATAAAAACTTAAATTTAGAAGTAGCAGAATTTGAGAATCTAAATCCTACAGCAGAAAATATAAGTGTTGTTATTTATTCAAAATTAAAACAACACATTCCTAACCATCTAGATTTAAAAGTTACGTTATATGAAACTCCGCGTAATTTTGTTTCTTATTCAGGAGAATAATTACTCATATTTATTTGTAATAGTTAATTTAAATAATTCATTGTAAATTTGTGTGTCAAAATAAATTTAATGAGCAATAATTTACATTTACTAAAGTTTACCCCAATTTTAAAAGATAAGGTATGGGGAGGAGAGAAATTAAGTAGTTTATTACACAAAGATTCAGATAGAAAAGATATTGGTGAAAGTTGGGAATTATCTGATGTGCCAGACAATACATCTGTTGTTTCTAATGGAGTTTTAAAAGGAAAAGATTTAAAAGAATTAATTTCTGAGTATAAATCAGATTTAATGGGAAAAAATGTATACCATCATTTTGGAGAAAATTTTCCACTTCTTATAAAGTTTATAGATGCCCAAAAGGCTTTGAGTGTTCAAGTGCATCCTAATGATACTGTAGCTAAAGAAAGACATAACTCTTTTGGTAAAACAGAAATGTGGTATGTAATGCAAGCCGATGAAAAAGCAAACTTAATATCAGGCTTTCAAAGAGAGGTTACTTCAGAAGAATATGTACATCATTTAGAAAATAAATCTTTAACAGAGATTTTAAATTTTGATGAAGTTCACAAAGGCGATGTTTATTTTATTCCTGCAGGTAGGGTACACGCAATAGGAGCAGGGGTGCTGTTGGCAGAGATTCAGCAAACATCTGATATTACTTATAGAATTTATGACTGGGATAGACCGAATGCAGATGGTACTTTTCGTCAGTTACACATAGATGAAGCCTTAGATACTATAGATTATTCGGCCAAAGAATCCTATAAATCTACTTACAAAAAAATAACTAATTCTGCCTCAGAAATTGTTTCTTGCCCGTATTTTACAACTAATATTTTACCTGTAAAAGGTTCTGTAAACATCAATCATACAAATAAAGATAGTTTTGTAATTTACATGTGTGTAGGAGGAGAGGTTGAGTTTAATTACAATAATCAAAAAGAATCTCTAAAAATGGGACAAACAATACTTGTACCTGCTTCAATTAAAGAATTAGAAATATCTTCTAAACATCAATCAGAATTGTTAGAAGTATATATAAAATAAAAGCTCAGATAAACTGAGCTTTTTATCTATAAAGGTCTTCTACCTCTAATAATATTGTAAAGAATTGAAATAATTGCAATTACTAACAAGAAATGAATTAAACTATTCGTTCCTATTCCAGCAACAATTCCAAAGAAACCTAGTATCCAAACGATTATACAAATAACGGCTATTAGCCAAAGTAAACTTCTCATAATTTTTATTTTTTTTGTTCATAACAAAATTATGGATAAACAAAAGCGTTTTTTAACGCTATCCATTTAAATAGTATCTTTAATGCATAAAATTAGACATAGAATGAAGGTAATTGCAATGATTCCTGCAAGGTATAATGCAGCACGTTTTCCTGGTAAATTAATGAAAGATTTGGGTGGTAAACCTGTAATTGTAAGAACTTACGAAGCGGCATTAACAACAAATTTATTTGATGATGTTTTTATTGTTACAGATTCTGATATCATTTATGAAACAATAAAAAAAGCAGGAGGACAAGTTATTAAAAGTAAAAAAGAACACGAATGTGGTTCTGATAGAATTGCAGAGGCTGTAGAAAATATTGAAGCAGATATTGTAATTAACGTTCAAGGAGATGAACCTTTTATAGATGCTGTTTCTTTAGAAAAATTGATTGATGTATTTAAAGAAGATACAAATAATGAAATAGATTTAGCATCGTTAAAAGTACAAATTACAAATAAAGAAGATATAGAAAACCCCAATAATGTAAAAGTGATAACGGATATTAATAACTTAGCAATATATTTTTCTAGAAGTGTTATTCCGTATCATAGAGACAAAGATGTTTCAGTAAAATATTATAAACATAAAGGGGTTTATGCATTTAGAAAACAAGCTTTACTTGATTTTTATAATACACCAATAACTCCTTTAGAAGCAGCAGAAAAAATAGAAGCTATCAGATATCAGGAGATCGGTAAAAAAATAAAAATGGTAGAAACAGATGTAGAAGCCATAGGTATTGACACTGCAGAAGATTTAGAAAAAGCAATTTTGTTTTTAAAATCTTAAGAGATGGATAAAATAGAGGCTAATATTAAGGTAATTGGTTTTGATGCTGATGATACCCTTTGGGTAAATGAAACTTATTTTAGAGAAGCAGAGCAAGAGTTTGCTAAACTGTTGTTTAATTACGAGACACAAAATAAAATTGATCAAGAGCTTTATAAAAAAGAAATTGAAAATTTAAAGTACTACGGATATGGAGTAAAGGGTTTTGTACTTTCTATGATAGAGTGTGCTTTAGAGCTTTCTAATTATCAACTAAACCCTAAGATTATAGAACAAATTATTTCCATTGGTAAAGATATGCTTAGTAAACCTATTGATTTATTAGATGGAGTAGAAGAGGTATTACAATCTTTACAAGGAAAATACAGGTTAATTGTAGCTACAAAAGGGGATTTATTAGATCAGGAAAAGAAATTAGAAAAATCTAATTTATCTAAATATTTTCATCATGTAGAAGTAATGAGTGATAAGAAAGAGAAAGATTATAAGAAGTTAATAAGTCACTTAGATATAGCCCCCTCAGAATTTTTAATGATTGGAAATTCTTTAAAGTCAGATATATTACCATTAGTTAAAATAGGAGCTACGGCAATACATGTACCTTTTCATACAACATGGATACATGAGCAGGTTTCTGAAACTATTTCGTCTAAATTAGCATATTATAGCTGTTTAAATATAAAAGAAGTTTTATCGCTCTTATAAATAAATGTCCTAACTTTGCAGTATTAAATTATAACAAGTTATGGCAAGTATAAAAAACTTAAAAAAAGATATTAATTACGTTTTAGGAGATGTAATAGAATATGCTTTAGATGTATCTACATTAAAAAATGCAACAGAAAAAGGTGATGCTATTATAGATGAAGCAATTGAAGTATTTGATACTTTAATAGATAAGATTAACGAAAAAAATGTAGAGAATAAAAAAGCACATTTCAAATCTATAAATGCAGATTTAGAAGCAAAAGCAAAAGGTTTAGTTGAAAAGATTAATAGTTTATAATATAATCTTAACAATTATTTAAGCATATTAGCAATCCATCATTTTTTAAATGATGGATTTTTTTATTATTTTTGGTTTAAGATATACTAAAACGATTTCGTAATCGTTATATTATAATAACCAAATAAAAATAATTATGGCTAGAGCAATGTTTGAGTACACAAAAACTGTATTAAAAAAAGTAAGCTTTAATTCAGATTTGTTTTGTAAAGAATTAGAAAAAGCTTTAAACAGGTTGTTACCTTTTGAAATAAAAGAGTTAACAATTTGGTTACGAAAGTATACATCTAATAAACCAGAATTGTATTCTTGTTTAAGACTAGTAGAATAAAATAAAAAAGGGAAGCTAATTGTTAGCTTCCCTTTTTTTTATTGTCCTCTGTATTTTCTCATTAATTTTCGAGCAAAATTTCTCTGAGATAATTGTAATTTTAAAATCTTTTTGTAAGGTAAAATATTAGTTAACTTAGCTAAAAAACGTTCTTTTTCTAATAAAACTTTTTTGTCTACATCTAATTTAGAGTTCACAAACTTTTTAGCTTCTTCTTCAGATATAGAGTCTATTCCACCAACATTTTTTAATTTTTTTCTAATTTCAAAAACACTTTTGTCTCTTAAACTAGCCATGTTATTCTCGTGCTCGTTATAAATAGGCCAAAATTTTTGAGCATCTTTTTCAGATAAATTAAGTTCTTGTGTTAAAAAAGAGATTTTTAAAGCCTTAATTTTTTCTTTATTTTTTTGCCCTAAAATAGCAGTACATAAAAAAATGGTTAATAGTGTTGTTAAAATATGTGTTTTCATTTAATAAAGGTCGTTATCTAATAATATTTCATCATTGTTATTAATAATATACTCTTCTATATCGTTATTTTTAATAGTGGTAAATGCCAAATCTATTGTGTTTACTTCTTCTAAATTTATAAAAGCTGTAATGTCTTCAGTTGTTATTTCATAAGAATCATCTATAAACCAGTTTTCAATATCATTTTTAGCTAAATCGTCAAAAGATACTTTGCTATCATTTGTAGTATTGTAAAAATTAATACCTAGAAGTAGCAAGATAGAAGCTGCTACCCCTATAGACATTACTTTTAAAAGATTCTTTTTTAAAGAAATAACTTTAGTAGGTTTTGTAGTTGCTTTAGCAAGTATACTATCTTCTAAAGTATCAAAATAATTATCTGGTGTAGAAAAACTATTTTTCTTTGGTATTTGTTCTTCTGTTAAAAAATTAGCCAAATAGTTTTCACTTTCTTTAAAATAATTTTCGGGTACAGAAAAACCAGATTGTTTTTTTGCAACCGAATTTAAAAATGCTTCGCTATTTTTTATTTTATCATCCATTATACTTTTTAGACTATTGTATTTAAAAAAGGTTTAATCCGTTTTGTTTTTTATGTAATGTTCTATTTTTTTTACAGCATGAAAATAAGACGCTTTTAAGGCACCTACAGAGGTTTCTAGTATTTCTGATATTTCTTGATATTTTAATTCATCAAAATACTTCATATTAAAAACCAGTTGCTGTTTTTGCGGTAAAGTTGCTATTGCTTTTTGTAATATTACCTGTATTTCATCACCATTAAAAAAAACATCACTTTTAAGTGTAGATGCTAATTCTTGCTGATAGTCGTTTATGCTTACATTACGTTGTTTGGCTCTTTTATTTATAAAAGTAATAGCTTCGTTTGTAGCAATTCTATACATCCAAGAAAACAATTTGCTGTCTTGCTTAAAATTATCAATATTCTTAAAAATTTTTATAAATGTATTTTGTAAAACATCATCTGCGTCATCATGAGAAATTACTATTTTTCTAATATGCCAATACAAGCGTTCTTTATAGAGTTTTATTAATTCTCTAAACGCTTTTTCTTTGGTTTTAGCATCTTTTAATTGTGCTATTAAAATAGTTTCTTCTGTCAACTAGTATTTTATTTTCTAATTCTAGATCTAGAGTATCCAAAAAGATTTTTCTGTTTAATAGTGTCAGCAATACCTTCTGGTAACATTTCTTCCCAACCTTTTTTACCATCAATAATCATTTTTAAAACAGTTCTAGAAAAGATATCTAAAGTTCTTTTATCAAAATCTTTAATATCTATTACTTTACCGTTGTCTTTAAAGAAATTATACAACTCTTTTGTTCTTGGGTGTACTTTTAAGTTTTCACTATTAATGTAAGTATCCGATTTTTGATCGTGATAAGGATATGTGTAAACTTTTAAATCTTTATAAAACAATTTACCAAAAGCCTCTAAAATACCTCCACTAAAGTTGCGGTAGTATTTTTCATCAAAAATTTGGATTAAGTTTTGAACTCCCATAGTTAACCCCATTCTTTCTTTGGTAAACTCATTAAAATATTCTACCAATTTAAAGTAATGCTGAAAGCTGGTAATCATTACATTTTGACCTAAAGAACACAATAATTCGGCTCTATCTAAAAAGTCACGTTCATTAATTTTACCTTCAGACGTTAAGTTACTTAGCGTTATTTCAAAAATGATTTGAGTTTTCTTTTCGTCTACTTTGTTTTCCTTAAAAAATAGTTTTTTAGATTGTTCATACATATCCATATTAACCTTTGTTACAGGTCTAAAACTACCTCTTAAAGCAAGTATGTTTTTTTTGTAAAGTACTTGTGCTGGTAAAAGATTATTTCCATCAGGGCCAAACATAACAGCGTTAGTCATACCATTTTTAAGTAATTGTAAACTCATTAAACGGTTGTCTACATACATAAATCTTGGTCCCGAAAAATTAACCATATCTATTTCTAATTGATAATTATTTAAATTATCATAAAAAGATTTAACCAATTCTTTAGGATTGTCATTTAAATAATAAGCACCATAAAGTAAATTTACCCCTAAAACCCCTAAAGTTTCTTGTTGTAAACGTGCGTTGGTTTCTTTAAACCTAAGATGCAAAACAATTTCGTTGTATCCCTCTAAAGGATCTAACTGAAAACGAATACCTACCCAACCATGACCTTTAAATTTCTTTGCAAAATCTATAGTAGTAACGGTATTAGCGTAACTAAAAAATAATTTATCAGGGTGTTTTTCTCTACTTAATCTATCTTCAATTAAATTTATTTCATGCACTAACATTTTATGCAATCTAGACTGAGTTACATAACGTTTGTCTTCTTCTTCGCCATAAATTGCATCAGAAAAATCTTTATCGTAAGCACTCATTGCTTTGGCAATGGTACCAGAAGCAGCTCCAGATCTAAAAAAATTTCTAGCAGTTTCTTGTCCAGCTCCAATTTCTGCAAAAGACCCATATATGTCTTTATTTAAATTGATTTTTAAAGCTTTACTTTTTGTAGTTGGTACACTACTAATCTCTCTATCTCCTTTTAAAGTAATTGCCATAGATTTTTTTATTTTGGGTTCAAACAAATGTACTAAAATAGACAGCTACAAGTCAATTATTATAGTATTTTTGTTTCTATGAATTCTCATAAAAAACAGTTAAATATCACATTTTTAGGAACTGGTACCTCACAGGGCATACCTATGATTGCAAGTACAGATCCTGTTTGTTTGTCTAAAGACAGTAAAGACAAAAGACTTCGTTCTTCTATTTTAATTTCTTGGGATGATGTTTCATATACAGTAGATTGTGGTTTAGATTTTAGACAGCAAATGCTCAGAGAAAACGTACAATCTTTAAACGGAGTTTTTTTTACGCATGAACATGCAGATCATATTGGAGGTTTAGATGATTTAAGACCTTATTGTTATCAGATAGGGGAGATGCCTATTTATTTAAATGAAAGAACATTTTTAAGTTTAGAAAAACGCTTTGAGTATATTTTTACTAAAGAAAACAGATATCCAGGTGCACCCAGTGTATTGCCAAATATTGTAAATAAAGACCCTTTTGTTGTTAATGGTTTGGAAGTAATACCTATAGAAGTTTTTCATGGTAAATTACCAATTTTAGCATATAGATTTGGAGATTTGGCATATTTAACAGATGTAAAATACATAGCAGACACTGAAAAGAAAAAACTTAAAAATTTAGATGTTTTAATTGTAAATGCATTAAGGATTGATGCGCATCCTACTCATTTTAATTTAGAAGAAGCGCTACAACTTGTAGAAGAATTACAGCCTAAAAGAGCCTACTTTACTCACATAAGCCATAAGTTAGGTTTTCATGAAAAAGTCTCTAAAAACCTGCCAAAAAACATATTTCTAGCCTTTGATGGTTTAAAAATTACAGTTTAGTTTTAGTAAATTGTTTTTTAGTGTATATTTGTTAGTATTGTTTTTTTTAAACAGTAAAATAGAAACATTTTAGTTATAAACCAACTACAAAATATAATGGAAAACAATTCAGAGAAAAAGCAACCTGAGGTTGAAAATCAGAAAGCAGTAGATAGAATTGCAGCCGTAAGAGAGCTTATTTTTGGTGAAAATATGCAACAGTATAACTCTGAGTTTGCTGATGTTTATGATAAAATACAAGCACTTAAAGACCAAACAGAAAAGAATCTTTCTGAATCTGTATCAAACCTAGAAAATAAATTAGCAGATTTAGAGAGTCTAATGGATCATAAGTTTCAAGATTTAAATGATGATTTAGATAAAAGACTAGCAGATTTAGATGATGAAAAGGCAGACAGAAGAAAGCTTGGAAAAGCATTAGAGAAAATTGCTTTGATGCTGCAAGAATAGATGAAAAAAGCAACTGTAGATAACACAAAAGACGATCGTTTTGAGTTACTCAGAGAACTTTTATTAGAAGAAGATAGAGGTAGGATTGATACACTTAGTGAAGAAATTATCTTAAAAGAAAAATTTTCTAAAAGAGTTTCTCCTCTAATAGATGAAAAAATCTTAGACCTACGAGAAAATTTTCCAGAATATTTTGGAAGCACTATCACAGAAACTATAAAAGCTCAAATTAGAGATTCTCAAGACGAAGTAGTAGAAGCCTTGTACCCAATTATGGGTAAAATGGTTAAAAAGTTTATTGTTGCAGAAATAACTAAGTTATCAGACAAAATTAATCAAACGATTAAAGAAAAATTTTCTATTACTCAGATTATAAAACGATTTATAAAAGGAAAGAGTAATGATGCTGGAGTTGTTTTAGAAGAAGTTTTTGAGCCTATTATTGAAGAGGTTTTTGTTATAGAAAAAGATTCAGGAATTTTATCAGGGAGTTACTCTAGAGGTAATATAGCCGATAAAGACATGGTTTCAGGTATGCTTACAGCTATTAAAGCCTTTGCAGAGGATGCTTTTCAAAAAGAAGGTCAAAATCTAGAAGATATTAAATTTGAAACTTTTCAGCTATCAATACAGAATTTTAAAAGTATTTACATTGCAGTAGCTTGTTCTGGTGTGTTAAATGTAGATTTTGAAGAAGAAATATATGAGAAAATAAACAATTTAGCAGAGATAATTTTAAGAGATCGTTCTTATTTGTCGAATGAAGAACGTATGAGCCAAATTATTCTTCAAGAATTAATATTGGAAAAAGAAGAATAATAAAACCACACATAAAAATTATGATTGCAAAAAAAGTACTACTAGTTGGTAACTTTGGAGTAGGAAAAACATCACTAATAAGAAGATTTGTATTAAATGAGTTTTCTGAAGATTATATTAGCACTATAGGTGTTAGGGTTAGTAAAAAAGTGGTTGAATACAATAACGATAGTATAAAGCTAATGATTTGGGATGTTGCTGGTACCAACGGTAACGAAAAAATACCAAAAACTTATTTTTTAGGCGCTCATGCTGCCATGTTTGTTTTTGATTTAAGTAGAGAGGAAACTTACTTAACAATAGAAGAAAATTTAAACATGGTAAAAGATTTATCTGGCTTAAAAGAAATTACGATTGTTGGTAACAAAAAAGATTTACTAACGGCAGAAGAATTAAACAATGTTTTAAACGTTGTTTCTGTAGATGTAGATTTAGTAACTAGTGCTAAAGAAAATGATAATGTTGAAAGTGCTTTTATGAAATTAACAGCACAAACACTAAAATAAATATAGATTGATACCTGCAAAAATTAATATAAATTTTATTCAGATTACTACTGATTTTTCGGGTATAATTACAAGTGTAGATGCTGGAGAATTTGCAAAAAAAGAATTTTTTGTAACCACTACTATTTTTGATACGTGTCCTTTTTTAGAAGGTACATTAGAGGGCTTAATTATAGCAGAAAGTGTTCTTTTAGAAGGTATGGTTATTGTGTCTGATAATGTAGAATATAATGTAGATATTGAGCTCTTAAAAAATGAAAACTCTGTAGAAGTTTTAATTCTTAATAGAACTAATGTCTATAAAATTGTAGATCAACTTAATCAAAATAGAAACGATCTTTTTTTTGTTAAAAGAGAAATTGCAGAAAAAAATAAAGAGTTAGATAGATTAAGAAAAATAGCAGATAAGGCAAACGAAGAAAAGTCTCGTTTCTTAGCAATGATGAGTCATGAGATAAGAAACCCTTTAAATGCAATTTTAGGGTATGCTGAAATGATAGCAGCAGAAACACTTAACAAAAATGTAGAAAAATACATTAAACATTTATCTTATTCAGGAAAAAATTTAAAAGTAATAGTTGATGATATTTTAGATTTATCTCGCATAGAGGCAGGTAAGTTGGTGTTGGTAAATGAAGAAATGTCTATAGAAAATATTTACCAAAATTGTGAAGACACATATAAAAATCAGCAAAAAAATACTGATGTTAAACTTGTTTTTTCTGTTGATAAAGAAATTCCGAAGACAATTTTAGGAGACAGTGTTAGATTGCATCAAATACTATCAAACTTAATAGGTAATGCAATTAAGTTTACACAACAAGGTAGTGTTACTATTAGTGCAACACCTGTATTAACAAGTAATAAAGAGTATGTAAATATTTTATTTACAGTTACTGATACTGGTAGGGGAATGTCTAAAGAACAAGCTGTAAAAATATTTGAAGAATACCAGCAAAACAAAATAAGCGACAATAGAGTACACGGAGGAGCAGGGTTAGGTTTGGCTATTGTAAATAGGTTGGTAACAGCAATGAATGGAAAAATAAATTTAGAGAGCGAATTGAATAAAGGAACCTCTTTTTTTATAGAAATTCCGTTTAAAAAAATAGAAGATAAAAAGTTAAAAAATATAGCTGTATCAAAAACAGAATGTTCTATAAAAAATAAAAGAATTTTAGTTGCTGATGATGATCTTTTAAATCAGACCATTGTTGCACATTATTTAAAAAAACAACAAGCAAATAGCACTATTGTTAGCGATGGTTTAGAGGCGTTAGAGAAAATTGAATCAGAAGTATTTGATGTAATTTTGTTAGACATAAATATGCCTAATATGACAGGGGAAGAGCTTGTAACAAAAAACAAATCTTTTCTAAAATTTAATTCTACTACACCTATTTTGGCGTTAACTGCAAATGCAACAAAAGAAGATATTAAAAGGTATAAAAAGGCTGGCTTTTTAGACGTAATATCTAAACCATTTACATCAAAAAAATTTGTAGAAAAGATTTGTAGTGTTTTGTTTTCTTAAAGAATATTAAAATCTAATAAAAGTTCTCCTTCTACAGAGCATTCTAAATGATCTCCTTTTAAACTCATACCTACACCAGCAGCAGGTGTTCCTGTAAAAATTAAATCACCAGGTTGTAGAGTCATGTATTTAGATACATAAGCAATAATATCAGCAAAAGAATGAATCATGTAGGCTGTATTACCTACTTGTTTTTGAATACCGTTAATTTTAAGGTCAAAGTTAATATCACTTAAATCTGCAAAATCAGTAACAGGTTTAAAATTAGAAATAGGAGCAGCTCCATCAAAACCTTTAGCCAAATCCCAGGCAAATTTGTTTTCTCTAGCCTCATTTAAAACATCTTTAGCAGTATAGTCTATACCTACCGCTATTTCAGAAATATAGCTATTTGCGTCTGCTGCCTCAATGTTTTTACCCTCTTTACCTATTTTAATAACAAGTTCTATTTCGTAAGCAAGTTTTTCTGTAATGCTAGGGTATACGATATCGCAGTTTACAGCTAAACTAGATTCTGGCTTAGAAAATATAAGTTTAGGATTCTTTTTACTCTCACTAATGTCTTTTAAATCAGTTACGTAGTTTTTACCAATTCCAAGTATTTTCATGATTTACTATATTTTAGTTTATTTATAATTATAACTAAAAAAAATCCACCAAAGTAATTTGATGGATTTTTTATAAGTTGTATTTTTTTAAGCAGAAGCTTCTTCTTTTTTAGATGATTTTTTAGAAAAATCAACAACCTCTTGATTGTTTAAAATATCTTGTATTGTTTGTCTTTTTCTAATTAGATAATCTTTACCATCTACCAACATAACTTCTGCAGGTAAATATCTAGAGTTGTAATTAGAAGCCATAGAATAACAATATGCACCAGCATTATGAAAACATAAAATATCTTCTTCAGAAATTTCTGCAATTCTTCTATTAGACCCAAAAGTATCTGTTTCACAAATATAACCAACAACAGAATAGTAACGATCTCTACCTTCTGGGTTAGAAATATTAGTAATATGATGATGAGAATTATACATCATTGGTCTTACTAAATGATTAAAACCAGAATCTACATGTGCAAAAACAGTAGACGTTGTTTGCTTAACCACGTTTACTTTTGCAAGAAAAACACCAGCTTCAGAAACTAAAAATTTACCAGGTTCAAACATTAGTGTAATGTCTTTACCGTACTCTTTACAAAACTGATTGAATCTTTCTGATAACTGTAAACCTAATTGTTCTATGTCTGTAGATATATCACCTTCTTTATAAGGTACTTTAAAACCACTTCCAAAATCAATAAAATCAATATTATCAAATTGCTTAGCAACATCAAATAAAATTTCAGAGGCACGTAAAAAAGTATCAATATCTAAAATATCAGAACCAGTATGCATATGAATACCGTTAATATTCATTCCTGTGTTTTCTACCACTCTTTTAATGTGTGGTACTTGGTGTATAGAAATTCCGAATTTAGAATCTATATGACCTACAGAAATTTTAGAATTTCCACCAGCCATAATATGCGGGTTAATACGAACACAAACAGGAATTTGTGGATGCTTTTGCCCAAACTGCTCTAAAATAGAAAGATTATCTATATTAATTTGCACGCCTAAAGCAGCAACTTCTTCAATTTCTTTTAAAGAAACACCATTAGGAGTAAAGATAATTTTCTTAGGATCTATACCAGTAGTTAAACCTAGTTGCACTTCTTGAATAGAAACTGTATCTAAACCAGCACCTAAATTTTTAAAGAATTTTAAAATATTAATATTTGAAAGCGCTTTAACAGCATAATTTAATTTTAAATTTTTAACATCGCTAAAAGCGCTTGTTAATCTGTTGTATTGCGACTCAATTTTATCTGTATTGTAAACATATAACGGACTTCCGTATTTGTTTGCTAATTCTAAAAGTTGTGCTCTTTCCACTTGTTTGTATTTTATATCAGACACCAAAAGTAAGTAAAATGTTGTCTTTAAAATGTTTTGTTTAAAAATATAACATATTGTTTTTTTATGTTTTTTTTAT
>CALHCK010000253.1 GCA_937936695.1 uncultured Polaribacter sp. | reverse complement strand
TTCTATCTGAAAAAATACAAGTCAATAGAACAATTAAAAAAAGAAATTAATCAATATATAATCTATTATAATAGAGACAGAATAAAATCTAATTTAAACAAAATGAGTCCGATAAAATATCGAACTCATTATTATCAAAATCAATTATAAATTTGTCTAAACTTTTGGGTGCACTCTATTTTGGCGAGGTTTTTTTATGATGATGATTTAACTATTTTTCTTCATTAAAATCAGTGATTACTTTATGAATCACTAAATCAATTCTATCTTTATCTATATTATATTTAGGCTCTAAAGATTTTCTATCTGGAAATTGTTCTATAGTAACCGTTGTAGATGGAAAAGCAAAATCTACACCTAATTCTTTTGCTAATTTTACAATAGCTATATGCAACCTATGTTTAGAAGATTGCTCTATACCCCAAGCCAAACTTTTAAAATATACATTTACCATTACTAATAAAGCCGAATCTCCAAAACCTGTAAACTCAACATTATAAGAATCTGAACGAGTTTCTGGGTGTGCAATAATAAGTTCTCTTACACCTTTTACAAAGGCTTCTATTAATTCTGGAGGCGTATCGTAACGCAATCCTAAATTTGTATTGTAACGTCTAAACAAACGTAACCCTTTATTATTAATAACAATTTCTGATAATTTACTATTGGGTATTTGATATACAGAAGTATCTGCAGCCCTAACGCGAGTAGACCTGAAACCCACTTTTTCTACTGTACCAACAACCTCACCTGCTTCTATCCAATCTTCTATATGAAACGGTTTGTCTAAAAAAATCATAATAGTACCTATTAAATTTTTAACCGTATCTTGAGACGCCAATGCAAATGCCAAACCACCAACAGTTGCACCTGCTAACATTGTTGTAGTATCTACACCTAAAAGCACCAACAATCTAAACAAACCTACCACCATTACAATTCCGGTTAAAAAACTATGTAATATAGGTACTAACTGGTCATCTAATCTGCTGTGTGTTCTTTCTGTAAATTCTGCATAAATACGCATTACTACCTGTACAAGTTTTAAGAAAACATAAATCCAGAAAACAGTTTTTGCAATGTTTAATATTAAGAAAATCCAAGTATTAATATCTAAACCAAATTGTAAAGAAGGA
This sequence comes from uncultured Polaribacter sp., assembly GCA_937936695.1. Taxonomy (GTDB): domain Bacteria; phylum Bacteroidota; class Bacteroidia; order Flavobacteriales; family Flavobacteriaceae; genus Polaribacter. Next base: position 3,399 of record CALHCK010000253.1, on the reverse strand, counting down.
AATATCTTATCTACAAAAGCAACTACCAATAATAAACTAATTGGGTGTGCTAATTTTTTTAACACCTTATCTACTTCTAAATTGGTATTTCTTGTAATTTGATGCTGTATTCTTTTTAGAAAATAAAAAGCAACTCTTTTTGCGGTAATAAAAAGAAGGAATCCTAATAACAGTAAGATTAAAGCTCCTAAAAATTGCCACAACTCTATACTTAAGAATTTTTTATGTCCTGATGCTGGTATTAAACTCTGTAATTTTTGAATGTACCACGGAAAAACTTCTTTGTACAAACCTTCTATTTTTGCCACCGTTTCTGATGAATAATACCAACTACCGTCTATTTTTTCTACATAAATTTGAGGCATTCTTTGCGGAAACAACACATATCTGTGATATGAAGAATATCCGATACTATCTTTATGATTTGGATTGATAGGGATTTTACTAATATCTACAAACAAACCTTTGCCATCTAATACTTGTTTAAGCTTAATGGCTTTTTTTACAGCATCGTCTTCTGAAAGACCAAAAATTGTTTTGGCTGCTTTTTTAGGTTGATAAGAATCTGATTGTAAAAAATACAAATGTGTATATACCGTAGCATTTGGATTTTTAAGATTTACACGAATACTGTCTTGAGCAACTGTAAATAAAGGAAGCAACACTAAAAGCCACAATTTTTTTTTCATAGATAAAATGTTAAAACATTGTTAAACGAAAAACAAATTTAAACCTTTTAGATTTTCTACTGTCTTAGTAGTGTAATTAAAAACAATTTAACAATATGAAAAATATAATATCAACATTAGTAATAGCTTTTATTTTCTGTTTTACTATTCAGGCACAAAAAAAAGAAAGAAAACATTCTTTTGAAAAAACATTAAAAAGTATGGTAATTGATTTAAACTTATCTCTTGAGCAAAAGAATAAATTAAAACCCATTTTGGTTGAAAAAATAGCAGCAAGAAAAGCGCTTATGGAAAAAAGAAATGAAATGAAAGCTGCCAACCAAAAACCAACTAAAGAACAACGACAAGCTTTTAGGGCAGATAAAAAAGCTGCTGAAACAGCTATAAACACAAAAATAGCTAGTGTTTTAACTAAAGAACAATACAACAAATACCTTGCTAAGGAAGCTGAAAGAAAAGAGAAGGCAATGCAAAAAAAGAAAAAAGGTATTAAGAAAAAGAAAAGACTTTAATTAATTATTAAAAACATTTATAACCTTAAAATTTTAAAATCATGAAACAAGTAGCTTTTGCTTTAATTTTTATAATGAGTATTACATTTAGTTTAAATGCACAACATAAAAAAGAGCACCACAAAAAACCGAACTTTACAAAAGAACAACGTACAAATATTGCAATAAAAAAAATGACATTATCTTTAGGATTGTCTGAAAAGCAGCAAAACCAAATAAAACCTCTTTTAATGGCACAAATGGCTAGTAAAGAAGCTGCTATGGCAAAAAGAAAAAAAGCTAAAGAAGAAAATAAAAAACCTACAACTGACGAAATTTATGCAATGCAAATAAAGCGTTTAGATAATATGATTTTGATGAAAAGCAAAATGAAAAACATATTAGACAAAGAGCAGTTTGAAAAGTTTGAAAAACATCAGAAAAGAAGACATTTAATGGCTAAAAAGAAAATTGGAAAGAAAAAAATGAAAATGAAACACAGAAATAATTCTGGAAAGCTTTAATTTTTAAAAGTCCTCCAATTTTAAAATCTCAATTTATTAGTAATAAATTGAGATTTTTTATTTTAAGTAATTAGCTCGCGTTAGGGATTGAACGGTGTGTTTGAGCTCTTTTTTGTTTTTTCAAAAAAAGCGAGTAGTGAAAGCCCGACCTTTGGGAACGCCCAAAAATTTATATCTCTTATTTATACCAACCAGAATACGTTATGTAATTGTCTGCTATTCTGTTTATTTCTCCGGATATTAATTCTTGCGAAATGTCTTTTACTTTTTTAGCAGGAACTCCCGCATAGATACTACCGCTTTCTATTTTTGTGTTTTTTGTAACTACTGCTCCGGCAGCTATAATAGAGTTAGATTCTACCACACAATCGTCCATAATAATGCTTCCCATACCTACTAAAACATTATCTTTAATGGTGCAACCGTGTACTATTGCATTATGCCCAATAGATACATTGTTACCTATTGTTGTTGGAGATTTTTTGTAAGTAGCATGTATTACCGCACCGTCTTGTATGTTTACTTTGTTGCCTATTTTTATAAAATGTACATCGCCTCTTATAACGGCATTAAACCAAATACTACATTGTTTACCTATAGATACATTGCCGATAATAGTGGCTGTTTCTGCCAAATAACAGTCGGTTTCTATTTTTGGTGTATTACCGTTTATGGTTTTTATTATGGGCATTTTTAATTTATTTATTGTTGTGCTAATTCTAAAATAGTATTGTAGTTCTGTACAGCATCTTCTTGCGAATATTTGGTGATAATGTAGGGCAATTTTAACATTCTGGTGTATGCAGAATAATATTCTTTATGATTAAGCATTTTTTCTATTCGTGCTTTTTTTTGAGCTGTATTTTTGTTTTTTAAATACATAGATACATCATGTATACTAAAATAATCTTTTTGTTGTAATGTGCTGTTTACAGGATAAGCGGCACCTAGTTTTCTTTGCATTACAAGCTGCTTTTTCTTAAAATAATAGGTTACTTCTAGCGGGTGTTTGTAATAACCATATAATTTTTTAATTTTTTTAATTTTCTTTTTTTTACGGTACCATACAGTTTGTACTTGTATGCCTTTTATATTTTCTGTAACTGTTTTTTTTTCTCTGGCTTTTTTGTCGTACAATTCTATTTGAGCATCTAACTCTTTTACCCAATTGTCTAAACTGGTTGTTTGTGCGTTATTTTTAACTGACCAAAAAGAGATAAATATTACTAGAAATACTTTTTTCATGTTATACATTATAAGCCTTTTTATACTTTGCATAAATTTACAAAGCATAATTATTGTAAACATACACAAAAACTTACTTAAAAAAAACGTTTGCCGTTAAAGTAGTTTTTTAATTTATTAGAAAATTATCTTATTACTTTCTGATTAATTACTTCTGTAAGAATCTTTTTAAATTGATTACTTTTGTTTATAATTATTTTTTTTGATGAAACTAGTATTTGCAACCAATAACATTAATAAATTAAAAGAGGTACAACAAATGTTACCTACCTCTATAGAACTGTTAAGTTTAAAAGATATTAATTGTTTTGATGATATTGATGAAACTGAAACTACTTTGCAAGGAAACGCAAAGTTAAAAGCAGACCATATTACAAAAAAATATGGCTATAATTGTTTTGCTGATGATACTGGTTTAGAGGTAACTGCTTTAAACGGCGAACCAGGTGT
>CALHCK010000252.1 GCA_937936695.1 uncultured Polaribacter sp. | reverse complement strand
ACTAAATTACTTATTGTTGATTTTACTTTTAATTTATAAATATATACTCCTTTTCCTATTTTATTTCCAAAATCATCTAAACCATTCCAAGTAATATTTCTAGATAACGTACTTGTAGTCTGCACGTTTTGATTGATAGTTTTTACTAATTTACCAGAAACTGTAAAAATTTGCACTTGTACCTCTAACGGTTCATTTGGTTTGTTATGGTTAAACCAAAATTCGGTGTAATTTACAAACGGATTTGGATAATTTAAAACATTTTCTAATTTTAATACTGCATCACTTATTACATCAAAATTTAACGTTGCTTCAGATGAGTTATTATAAGTATCCCATGCTTTTATTTTAAAACTATGAGGGCCTTCTTCTAAATTTCTTAATTTAAAAGTAGCTTTACCTTTTGTAAAGTCATTTAATTCCGTTTCATAAAAATCGTTTAACACAATTGGGTTTGCTACATCTCCATCTAAAACACCTTCAATATTATGTCCTATAGATGTTATAGAAGTATTTATACCACTCTCATCAGACAAATTTATAATTATATTAGGCGATGAATTTGTAGTACCTCCATCTATAAAAGACTCATCATTTGCAAACAACTGAATACTTGGTCCTACGGTATCATCAGGTGCATTCGGATTAATTCCTCCTACAATAATATCTTTATTAAAACCAGCTCTGTCAAGAGATCCGTTCTCTGCATAAAAGCTCAATTTTGCATTTCCTGTAGCTATTCTAATATCTCTTGGTACAATAAACTCGAAATTAAAAACACCGTTTTGCACTGTAGATTTACCTCTAAACAATTTACTATCTTGAGTATCAAAAACTAAAACGTTACCAAAACCTCCGTTATCTAAAGTTGTGTTATCAATTGTTTTATCAAAAACAGTAGTACTTAATGTACCATTAAAATCTGTTAATACTTTATCTTCTTTGTCTACAACTACACCCTCAAACCTAACTCTAGACAAGGCTTTTAAAGTATCTAAAGGCTGACTTACATCTTTACCATTCATTTTGGTAATTCTAATATTTGCATCAGGTACTGCCAATTTCATTGCTGGATCTCCAAAATTGTAAATAAAAAATTTCTGAAAAGAAGAAAAGTTATTTTTAACTCTCATTAAAGATTCTGCAATAGTTAAATCTTCATTATTAAATTCTAATAATACTTTAATTAAATCTTCATTAAACCTTTGCCCTGTTGTAATAAAAACTTCTCTAGTAGTTGTTATCATGTTTGCAGCACCTCCATTTTTATTCCAAAGCGTAAGTTCTCCCGCCGTTATTCTGTTAGGATTATCGAATCTTGAAAAATCACAGGTAACAGTAATTAATAATGGTAGTGTGTTAAAATTATTAAGTGCTTGTATTTGAGGTTTATCAAAAATTCTTTCAGCAGCAAAACCATCCTCTCCACCATGCCCAAAATAATCAAGAACTAATGTACCTTTTTCTATCGAATTGGTTATTAATTCATTTACTTCTGGGTAACGTTCTCCACCAGAAGCAACTTCTTGTACAAAAGCATCAATATATATTTTATCAATGTTAAAAGAAGGTTTATTTTGTTTTATATCATCGGCAATAGACTCTACTCCTGTTTGCAGTACTGCATCAGTGGGTGCATCTGTATCATCTGCTAATAGAGTTACAGTATTTCTCCAATCTCCAATAGAAGATTCTGAGTAATAATTTAAAATTTTATCTACCACATCTCTAGCCTGTGTATCGGTAGATACTGGAATTCTACCTGTAGCAACATCTACCGTATGATTAACAGAATTCATAGCACCTTCATTATCATCTAGCATAACAAAAAAGTCGTCTGTAACAAAAGAATTTGTTAAATTAAAACTACTAAAAGCAAGTTTTACGGGTACAATATTATTGTTACCAGGTGTTCTTTCTTTATAATCAAAAGAACCATCACCAAAAAAACATGCGAATTTTAATTTTCCTTGTTGGTTAGTATTGGTAGTAAATAAGTGTTTTATAAAATCTCTAATACCTGTAATATCTTTAGAGCCAGAAGAAAATTCGTTATAAATTTCTTCTAAAGTTACAACTCTTGTTGTTAAATTAGAGTTTTCTTGATGATAATTTGCCAACCGTTGCGCCTGATTAGCTAACTCTGGCACAGTTATTATTAAGTAATTTATATCTTTTAAGGCATGTAGATTTTGATTATTTACTTTAGAGTTAGCAATGGCTGTTGGTATAAAGTAATCTCTATCATTTAAAACAATATATTCCTTAAATTGACCTGCAACATCATTAAATCTAAAATTAGCACCTGCACCTTGATTATTAATAATATTTGGGTTTAAAAAATCAGTAACATCCCATATCTGAGAGATATTATTTGCATTTCTAACTTGGTATGTTATTGGTTGATTTGCATTAAACTGATCAAAACTTCTAAAAGAAAATTGTTTATTGGTAGCAATTAACTCTTTTTTACCAATAATTTCTATATAATCTAAAAAAGTATTTGCAGATGGATTTCCTGAACTATTATATGTAAAGCTTACATTAATATTATTTGCATTAGAAACTAAAGTTCCGCTATTAGTAGCTGTTCTTGCTTTTTCAAAAGTACTATTGTTACTTGAAAAATTTAATCGATATAAGTTATTACCATTTACATTTACATCTACAAAAGAAGCTCTATTATTGTTAGTAACCGCTCTGGCATTAATAGTTAAACTTTCAGTTGCTACAGCATTAGGAAACGGAATACTAAAAACTTGTGAATTTACAATATTTAAATCTGTATTATAAAACCATTGTGTACCTGCTGCAAATAAATTTCTTTCATCTTTTTCTATAACAACAAAATCGTTAAAAGTTGTAATTACAGTATTAGATGTTGCTTGTACAGGTGCTTTGTTCTGTATTCTCTTTCCATCAGCATCATTAACAGTTATAAAATAGTAAGACTCGTCAGAAAATATATTGTGCCTATGTGTTGCAACTTGTGTTTCTGGGTCTATTTGCCAGTCATGAGGACCTTTAGCGTAAAACAAAATAAAATCATCATCATTAAAAACACCATCATTTTCTCCACGTACAAAAATGGCATTTTCTTGCAAGTCATCAAATCTAAAATCGTTATTTACAACTGGTAGCAATGCACCACCATTACCATATATGTGTATTTTTTTGGGGTTCAAACCATTTGTGTTAACCCCAATTTGCTGCAATAAATTTTTATCTATTCTAAAAACCCCTGTAGTATCTACAGAAAACTTAAACCAATCTCCTGTACTAAGAACAGAATTGGTTACTTGCCCGTAAGAAAAGTGTATAAAACACCCTATAAAAAGTAATAATATGTGTTTTCTCATAATCGTATTCAAATAACGCAAATAATTTGTATATATTTTAGTACTTTGTAAGATAATTATACTAATTTAGTTTTCTGTTCGTTATATTTTAAATAATTTAAAAAGTGATGCGTTAAAATTATACTTTTACTTGCTTAAAAGTATAATTATTGTAAATTGCAACACTATAATAAAAACCCTAATAATTTTTCTTTTAGAAAATGAGAAACTTCTTAAAAACATCTGTTGTTTTATTAGCAACAATACTCTTAGCTAGTTGTAATAAAAATTATTCAGACAGTTCTAAACTTACAGGTTTAGAGTTTAATAACCCAAGATTTGGTAGCTTTATTAAAGGTAGCGCTTTTGAAGGTCAAGAGCCACCAAGCGGTATGGTTGCTGTAGAAGGTGGTGCTTTTACAATGGGACAAGTACAAGATGATGTAATGTTTGATTGGAATACAACACCAAAGAAAATACACGTACGTTCTTTTTTTATGGACGAAACGGAGGTTACAAACTCTGAATACTTTTTATATATGCAGTATATAAAAGATATTTTTCCTGCTTCTGAAGAAAATTACAGACACATATATAACTCTGTTTTACCAGACACGCTTGTTTGGAGAAAAAGTTTAGGTAATACAGATAACTTAACAGATACCTATTTAAAACACCCTGCTTATTCTGATTACCCTGTTGTTGGTGTTAGTTGGATTCAGGCTACAAAATATTGTAAATGGAGAACTGATGCTGTTAACTTAAAAAAGTTAATTGATAAAGGACACATTAAAAATGTTTTTGAAATAGACTCTATTAGTAACTTTTTTGATACAGAAGTTTTTTTAGCAGATCATACAAAATTATTTGATGGTGATTCTACTATTTATAAAAAAGGGGTAAGAACTAGAGAGAAAATTAAAAAAGGAACAAATTCTTTTCAGGGTAGAAAAATTACTAGAAATGATGGTATTTTAGGACCAACATTTAGATTACCTACTGAAGCAGAATGGGAG
>CALHCK010000251.1 GCA_937936695.1 uncultured Polaribacter sp. | reverse complement strand
ATAGCATATATGACGAGCTGTGTGATGTTTTTTCTTTAACATCCCTAAACAATCTTTTACATCATCTTCTGATGCAACAGGAAAAGTATACCCAAAAAACTTAGACCCTTTTTCTTTAAACAGTGTTTCTGTAGAAGGAGTTTCTATTGTTTTGTAAAGGTCTTCCATAAATTATTAGTCGCTATTTTAATTGTAAAAATAAGGAACTTTAAATTATTAAAAGAGTACTTTAAAACAATATATTTTTAACGATTTACAACAATAAGACCTTTATTACGATCTGCTATTACTATATAATCTTTACTTGCTGCAATACCTCTTGCCTGCTCTATAGCATCTACAGTTATAGAAGTTATATTATTAGTAGACGGATTTAAAATACTTACCTCTTTACTGTTTGTACCTATAGCAAAAAGTTCTAACCCGTCTGTAGTTACATTTACAGGGCTGTATCCTAAATCAACTCTTGTAATGGCATTATTGTTATCAAAATCAACAATTTCTATACCATTTACGGCAAAATGAGCAACATATAATTTATTATTTAAAAACTCGCTTTCTACAGGAAAGTTAGCAGGACTAACAGCAGAAAAGCTACCTGTAAATCTTAATGGAGTAAGCTCTACAACTTCTTCTGTATTAGTAACATTTCCACTCGTGTTAAAATCTACAATTTGAATTCCCCAATTGGCTACACCTCCAAGGTCTTGAGAATAAAAAGCTCTAGCTCCGTTGGATGTTTCTGTAACGTGTACATCAGGATTTCCGGTAACAGCATCTACTTGCTGTATTCCATTTTCAGATAAATTAAATTGATTTCCGTTAAATTGATAAACCTGTGTATTATTTCCTCTAGTACCTGCAGAAACTACCACTACTCCATTTGCTGCATCTATTCCAGAAAACAATCCAAAATTTGTAGATGTTGTTGCTACTACAGATGGCTCTAAAGGATTGGTAATATTTAATGCACTAATACTGTTTCTAGATTGTACAAACAATGTGTTGGTACTGCTATCTATGGTAATATCATCCGAAGGAATATTTAGTACATTTCTTTTATCATCTTCTAATGAAACAATTCCTAACTCACCTCCACAAGCTCCGTATGCGTAACCATTTACAATCACTACATTACTACAAGCGTTAATAGTTACTTGGTTTGCAATAGGTGCTTCATCGTTTTCTAAAACATCATCATTAGATGCACATGAAAACAACAAAAAAGAAAATAATGAAACTACAGGAACATATATATATTTAGAGAATTTCATAAGAAACAGATTTAGTTTAAAACTTATTTATAATAAACTATTAGTATCTTTTTACAATAATAGCTTACGAAACAACGTTAAAATAACTAAGTTTTTTAATTAATATGGATTATTTGTAAAGAAGATAAGACTTACTTTATTTACTATTTTTACGAAAAAGTAACCATTACAATACCTACAATAGCTAAAGCAATTCCTATTTTATTTTTAATACTAAACTGCTCTTTAAAAAGTAATAAACCAACTATAGTTGATACCACAACAATAGCCACATTATTAATTGTAAACAACACAGAACTTTCTATACCTTTTACTTGTAAGGCTTTTATTAAAAAAACAATAGAATAGTAATTAGGAATCCCTAACACCACCCCTGCTATTATATTTTTTACACCAAATGGCGCTGGTTTTTTTATGGTTTTTATTGTTAAAATTATTACTCCAAAAAAAGCAGCAATAGCAAACAGACTTCCAGAAAAAACCGGTATATCTTGTGCTTTTACAAAATTTACCTCTACATATTTTAATAAAGTATCAATAGCTCCAGAACCTACAAATAGTAAAATAGGAAACAATAAACTTGCCTTTACTTTATTGTTTTTTTCTTCTTTTACAGACGCTAAATACACTGCTACTAAAGCAATTGCAATACCAGAAAATTTTAAAACTGTAACCGACTCATTATAAAGAAAAACACCAAACAAAATAGGAACTACTACAGACATTTTACCAGCAACAGACGTTACTGAAACTCCGTTTTTTTGAGCTGTCATTGCCATTACAAAAAAAACAGACACAAACATTGCCCCTAAAATTAAAGCTCCTAAAAACCAAGGTTGTTGTGGTATTTCTGTTATAACAATACTTTTTTCTGATGATAAAAAACCCAACACAAAAGCCACAAAATAATTTACTACAATTGCCTTTAAAACATCTATTTTAAAGATGCCAAAATATTTAAATATTACAAACAGCCCTGTAGCAAACAAGACACTTAACAAAAGATATATCAAAATAAGTTTTTATTTTTTGTAAATAACTCTGTTACGTCTTCCTTACCAGGAATTAAATTCCAAGTATGAATTCCTAAACGATTTGCAGCTTGTGTATTTTCTTTTAAATCGTCTACAAACAATGTTTCTGAAGCCTCTAAATTATTTTCTTTTAACACAAACTCAAAACAATTTAAATCTGGTTTTTTAAAATGAATTTCATGAGACAGGTAAAACTGTTCGAAACAAGTTTTAAAGCTATTAAAAAATGCATCTTCTAAATCGTTCTTAATCCAAGAAATATGTAAATCGTTGGTGTTACTTAATAAAAATAATCTGTATTTTTTGCTTGCCGCCAACTCTTGTAAAAAAGTTAATCTGTGTGCAGGAAAATCTAACAAAATAGAATTCCAAAATTCTATAATTTTTTCTGGTGAAATACCTAAATGGTTATTAAAAAAAGTTGTGAAATTTTCAGTAGAAATCAATCCTTTTTCATAATCTTCTAAAGTTTTATGTACAACATCAGATTTTGCTTCAATTTTTAAATCTTGCATTCTACGGGCAAATTCTTTTTTATCTAGGTTGATAAAAATATCACCAAAATCAAAAATAATATTCTTAATCATTTATAAACGTTTTTAAAACATTAGTACTAATGCTTACCTGTTCTTTTATTTCTTTATTTAAAATAGGTGCTGCTATTCCGTTTTTAAAAACAACATCTCCAACAAACACCTTAGCTTCATCCCAAAGATTTTCTGCTATAAAAGTTTGTAAAGTTTGTGTACCACCTTCTATAATTACAGACTGAATTTTATGAGAATTTAAAACAGTACAAACTTGAGCAGCTACATTCTTATCAAAATCAATCGTTTCATAAATTAAATGAGGCTTATTTGTAAAATCTATTGTTTTTTTTCCAGTAATAACAATCGTTTTTACGCTCTCATCAAATACATTTAAATTGTTTGGCAACCTTAAACAATTATCTATAACAATTCTTATAGGATGTTCTCCTCCCCAATTTCTAACGTTTAGTTTAGGATTATCTTCTAATACAGTATTGGTGCCTACTAAAATGGCATGCTCTTTGGCTCTCAATTTATGAACTAATTGTTGAGAATAAGCATTAGAAATCCACACAGGGTTCTGAGAATCTCTCTTTAAAGGAGCTATAAAACCATCTTTAGTTTCTGCCCATTTTAAAATAATATATGGTCGTTTTTTTTCTAGTACTGTAAAAAACTGTTTATGGTGTTCTCTACATTCATCCTCTAAAACACCCACAATAACGGTAATACCCGCTTTTTTTAATATTGAAATTCCTTTACCGGCCACTAAACTATTGGAATCTATACAACCAATAACAACTTTTTTTAGTTGATGTTTAACAATTAAATTTGCACAAGGTGGTGTTTTACCAAAATGCGCGCACGGTTCTAAAGTTACATAAATTGTAGCATGCTTTAATAAAGCTTTATCTTTTACTGAATTAATAGCGTTTACCTCTGCATGACTGCCACCATACTCCGATGTAAATCCCTCTCCAATAATACGATTATTGTAAACAATTACTGCACCAACAGATGGGTTGGGTCTTGCAGTACCTATTCCGTTTTTTGCAATTTGCAAACAACGTTGTATATATTTATTATGACTCAATTATAGTTTTATTTCTTTTGTATGATTTACAACAAAATTCTTTTTAAATAAAAGAAAACGGTATTGTAGATTTCCTTTTAATTGTACTTTAACAGATCTTTTTAATAACGAATTTATAAGTCCTTGTAAAATCCCATTGTTCTTGTCATTAAGTATTTTTTTAGTAGGAATATCTACCTCCAAAGGCATAGCAAACTCTTTTCTTACAGGAACATCAAATTCTTTAGCAATAATTTTAGCAACTTCCTGATTATTTATAATAACCATAATATCATCTGTAGAAATTTTCCCACCAACATCATTTGGGTTTTTAAAAAAAGCATCTACTTTTAAATGAACATTTTCATTTGTAAAATTAGTTACCTTATAATTACCTAATTTTACAAAAACAGGTTCTTTATTTATAGAACAACTACAAAGCATTACTAATAAAACAACGTATATTATTTTTTTCATCTTAAAATGTTATTTTTTTTGATTGTTTGTATTTACAAAAATACAGTATTAAATACTTCTTTTATAAGCTTAATTGCTATCTATTTTATTTTAGTATAAGCATTTCATTTGTAACCTTATAAAACTTATAATTTACATTTACTTGTTAAGCGACGTCTATTTAATTTAAATTATAAAATTAAACATAACAATACCCACATTAATTAACTGTCTTTTTTACTAAATTTACAGAATAATTAGTAGTTAAATATAGTACTAAAAAACAAAAAAACTTGACATATTATATTATTGCTATTTTACACGTAATTATTTTTAGTTGGTCTTTTTACAACATCCTTTACTTTGGTGTAAAACCATCTAAATCTTTAAGTTGGGTATTAATTACATTTCTATTTCCTTTTATTGGTGCTTTTATTTTTTTGCTATTTGGTATTAATAGAAGAAAAATTAAGTTTTTAGAATTAAAAGAAACAAAAAAAAGAAAAAACTATTTAAAAAGTAAAACTGATAACAATATAAAAAATATAGCCGTTAACGAGTTAACCTCTAACAAAGCAAAAAAAATAGCTAATTTAATATACAATAACACAAACATACCACTTACTACAAACAACAATGTAGTTGTTTTAAAAAATGGTCAAAAAACTTTTGATGCTATTTACAAAGCCATTAAAGAGGCAAAAAAATTTATTCATTTACAATACTATATCATAGAAGAGGGTCAGATTTTATCTAATATTATAGAGTTACTTAAAGAAAAAAGAGCACAAAATGTAGAAGTTAGAATACTATATGATGCGGTTGGTAGTTTTGCTTTAAATAAAAAAATTATAAAAGATTTAGAAAATGATGGTATAGAAATTTACCCTGAAATGCCTTTAAAATACGGGAATTTTATTTTTACTTTAAATTACAGAAATCACCGAAAAATATGTGTGATAGACAATAAAATAGGTTTTACAGGAGGTGTAAATATTACCGACGAATATATTATAAACGATGATTTTTTAGGGATTTGGCAAGATGCACATGTTCAGATAGAAGGAGAAGCTGTTTTAAGTTTGCATAAATCTTTTATTAAAGATTTTTATTTTGCTACAAAGCAAGATTTAGCTATCTCTAAAAAATATACAACACCTTACAAAGCTATTAATAATACAAAAGTGCAAATAGTTTCTAGCGGACCAGATTACGATCAATCTGTTGTTATGCAACAATATTTAAGCTTTATTAATTTAGCAGAAAAATCTATATGTGTTGTAAATCCTTATTTTATTCCTACTTTTTCTATTTTAGAAGCTTTTAAAATTGCTGCTTTAAGTAATATTAAAGTCACCCTTTTACTTCCTAAAAAAGGAGATTCTAAAATTGCTACGTATAGTATGTATTCATACTTTGAAATTTTATTAAAAGCCGGTGTAGAAATATATTTAAGAGACGATTTTGCGCATAGTAAAGTTATTTTTATTGATGATGAAATTGCTTCTATTGGCTCTACTAATTTTGATTGCAGAAGCTTTGAACATAACTACGAATTAAATGCTATTATTTACGATAAAGAAATTACCTCTGAAATTAGACAAGAATTTGATGACAGAAAAAATAAAGCTCAAAAAATTGAGTTACAGCAATTTTTAAACAGATCTAAAAAACAAAAAACTTTAGAGCGCATTTGTCGTTTTTTTAGCCCACTTTTATAATGACACTAAAAGATTTTCGAATATATTTTTCCGAACAACTTTCTAATCTATATCCAAAAACAGAAATAGATACTTTCTTTTTTATTTTGATAGAAGAAAAACTAAGCTTACAACGTATTGATACTGTTTTACAACCTGATTTTTTTATAGAAAACCCTATCTTAAAACATCTAAAAGAAATAACAACTAGACTTTTAGCCGAAGAACCAATACAGTATATATTAGGTAACACTGAATTTTACGGTTTACCGTTTATAGTTACTAAAAACACTTTAATACCAAGACCAGAAACCGAAGAATTAGTTTCTTGGATACTTGAAGAATACAAATGTTTTAACACCATGCAAAACAACGCTATTTCTATTTTAGATATTGGTACAGGTACAGGTTGTATTCCTATTTCCTTAGCAAAAAACACAACAAACACTTTAATTAGCGCTATAGATGTCTCTAAAAAAGCTTTAGAAATAGCGAAACAAAATGCTCTATTAAATAAGGTAACTGTTAATTTTTTAGAAATTAATATTTTAAAAGCAAATACACTACCCAAACAATTTAACATTATTGTATCTAACCCTCCTTATGTAAGAGAATTAGAAAAAGTAGAAATAAAAAATAATGTTTTAGAAAACGAACCTCACTTGGCTTTATTTGTTGAAGATAATAATCCGCTAATTTTTTATAAAAAAATTGCAGATTTAGCTACAAAACAGCTAACTAAAAATGGTTTACTTTTTTTTGAAATAAACCAATACTTAGGCAAAGAAACTATTACTATGCTAAAAGAAAAAGGTTTTAACAACGTAACTCTAAAAAAAGACATTTTTAATAACGATAGAATGATTATGGCTAGTTTGTAACAAACTAGCCATACTTTTATTTTTACTGAATACCGTTTCTTAACAACAACAAATCGTTATTTAAAAATGCTCTAAAATCGTCTTCTGAAGGATGACCTAAAAACGGAACATGAAAAAATGATGTGTTATCGTTACGCCACGTCATTGCATAACTAATACTACTACTTCTAATTGCTTTATACAATCTATCTGTCCACCAATTATTTTGAGTTACATTTTCTAAACCTGTTTCAGTTAACGCAAAAAGCATATTTTTATCATTAGCAATATCCTCTACAATACGTAAATTTCTAATAGCGTTTGTTAAAAATCTACGATTTCTAAAGTCATAAACATCTATCCCTAACATATCTACATAAGCATCTCCTGGGTAATCTCTTAGGTATTCAGAAGAACTAGAAACCCAATTAGGAGCATAAACATATAATAAATTGTGTACATCAAAATCTTCAGACAATATTCTAATAGTATCTTTCCATAACGTTACGTACTCATCTTTAGATCTAAAATCGGCTCCCCAGAAAAAGAAATCACCATTCATTTCATGCCACGGTCTAAAAAGTACAGGTATAGAGTTTCCTTCAGAATCTACTAAATTTTTAAACAGTCTTGCAGCACGACTTAAACGTTTTACAAACTCCTCTCTATACATACCTCCTTCTAAAAGTTCTTTAACAACTCCGTTATAGTTAACTCGCTCTCCTACATCAAACCTTCTAAAACTAGATTGATGCCAGCTAAAAGTTACAATACTTCCGTTTTCATGAGCCTCTATTGCTGCACTTGTAATTTTATTTATAAAATCATCTAAAAAAGAAGTTCCATCTATTTCAATCTCTGGCTGTAACGCAATTAACTCTAAATCGAAACCAACTACTGCAGGATGATCTCCTGTAACCTCAAAAAAATCTTCCTCTAATCTATTATTTACAGGAAAATTATTTCCAATACCAAAAGGAACCTGTTGTCCAAAAGCAATACCTCTTTCTCTTAAGTCAATTAATCTAGTGTATAAATCTTTTGCCTGCTGATTTAAATTAGGATCTGCAAAATTTTGAGGGGTACTAATAGCTATTGGCGTTCTTACTTCATCTTCATTAAACAATCTTTCTTCGTTACATCCTCCAAAAATTGTTGCTATAGGTAATAATATATATAAGATTTTCTTCATTTTTTTTTTGTCGGAATCTTTATTTTTAGCTTACCTGTAAAACAAAAAAAATTAACAAAATTTTATCTTTACGTTATCATAAAGCATCTTTTTTTTTATAAAACTCCTAAAGATGCTACTATAATAGCAAATACATATAAAGACAATGTAATAATTGTAAATACTCCTAAAAATTTATAATGCGACTTTAACATTTCAAATGCATTTGCTAAAGTTTCTTCATTTTTGGTAGCTAATGCTTTTTTCATTTTTTTAGAAAATTGAAACAAATAATAAACAGGAAAAAAATAAATAACAGACATAACAGCATAACCTGCTGTCATAAAAATGCCCATATTACTTGGTATACCTGGTTGCATTTTCCCTGCAAAAGACATTATTGTTGACGCAAAAACTGCTAACAACAATAAAAAACCTATTAAAATAAATCCTAAAACAGACATAAAAAAGCACCATTTGGCAGTTTCCTTTAAAAATCTTTTTGAGGCTGTTGTTAGGGTTACTTGTTCTAATTGAGTAATTGGGTTATGCATAGTTTTTTTTATTAAATAGTTTTATATAATGTTATCTTACTTTTTAAAATTTGTAATTGTTTTTTTTATGATTGAAATACAATCTCTAAGTTGCGTTTCATTTATAACCAATGGAGGTGCAAATCTAATAATGTTTCCGTGTGTTGGTTTTGCTAACAAACCATTGTCTCTTAATTTTAAACAAATATCCCAAGCGGTTGTGCTATCCTCTGTATCATTTATAATAATTGCATTTAGCAACCCTTTACCTCTAACAGCTTTTACTAAAGAATGTTCTTTAATAAAACTTTCTAGTTCCTCTCTAAAAATAATTCCTAACCTATCTGCATTATTTGCTAACCCCTCTTCTTCTACTACCTTTAACGCAGCTACAGCTACAGCAGCAGCAATAGGATTCCCTCCAAAAGTAGATCCATGATTTCCTGGTTTAATAACATTCATAATACTATCATTTGCCAAAACTGCAGAAATAGGATAAGCACCACCACTTAAAGCTTTTCCCAAAATTAAAATATCTGGTTTAGTTTCTGGAGTTCCAGAACAGTTTTTATTTACGCATTTACAATTACCACAAGTTGCTAAAAGTCTACCTGTTCTTGCAATACCTGTTTGTACCTCATCTGCAATAAAAAGCACATTGTATTTTTCACACAAAGCTTTAGCTTCAGCCAAATACCCTTCGTCAGGTACATAAACACCTGCCTCACCTTGTATGGGCTCTACCAAAAAAGCAGCAATATTTTTATTATTTTCTAACTTTTCTCTAAGAGCATCTATATTATTGTAATCTATTTTTACAAAACCAGTAGTGTATGGTCCAAAATTCTTTTTAGCGTCTGGGTCATTAGAAAAAGATACAATTGTAGTTGTTCGTCCATGAAAATTATTTTTGCAAACAACAATTTCTGCCTTGTTTTCTGCAATACCTTTTACTTCATACGCCCATTTTCTAGCTATTTTTAATGCCGTTTCTACAGCTTCTGCCCCTGTATTCATTGGCAATAACTTATCAAAGCCAAACAATTCTGTTGCGTACTTTTCATAAGCTCCTAAAACATCATTGTAAAAAGCACGAGACGTTAATGTTAATGTTTGTGCTTGTTTAACCATTGCATCTATTATTTTAGGATGGCAGTGTCCTTGGTTTACCGCAGAATAGGCAGATAAAAAATCGTAATAACGCTCTCCTTCTACATCCCAAACAAAAACCCCTTCTCCCTTATTTAAAACCACTGGTAAAGGGTGGTAATTGTGTGCTCCGTATTTATTTTCTAATTCAATTGCTTTTAAAGAAGCAGGTTTGTTTAAAACCGTCATTATATTATTTTTTTATGATGATAACTTTTATGACTGCTATTATATTTTATATGAATATAGTTTTAACATTAAAAAGTTGTTTTATTTAAGATGATTTGCAAAATACTAAAACATTAGTGACATATAAAAAAAATGTGTGTCAAAAAACTAAATCAATTTAAATCAAATAAAACTCAAAAACATGGATAAGATTTTAGACATTTTTAATTTAATCACAAATACGGTTGGTAAACCAATTTCGGCATTATTAATAATAATTATCGGTTGGTTTGTTGCTGGCTTTTTAAAAAGAATCACAAAAAAACTGGTTAAAAAATCAGGATTAAACAACTACTTTAATAGCGATAAAGTAAATCTTGGCGATTTTATTGCAAAATTGATTTACTTTTTTGTAATGATTTTTGTTTTTATGCTTGCTTTAGAAAAGTTAGAAATGACACAAGTTTTAGAGCCTGTAAAATCTCTTTTAAATGAATTTTTAGGATATATACCTAACATTATAGGTGCTGGTTTAGTTGGATACATTGGTTATATGCTTGCTAAAATAGTATCTGAATTAGTAGGGTTATCAGGAGAAACAATTCAAAAATTTGCACCTAAATTACGTTTACCAGAAAACATCAACTTAGTATCTATACTTAAAAAAGTAGTATTTATATTTATTTTTACTACACTAGCAATACAAGCTTTAGCTATTTTAAATTTTGATGCTATATCTAAACCTGCTACAGATATGTTACAAAGCTTTTTTGTTGCTATTCCTAAAGTATTAGTTGCATGTATTATTATGATTGTATTTGTTGTTGGTGGTAAATTTTTAAGTGAATTATTAAAAGATTTATTAGATAGTTTAAATTTAAACGAAGTTATAAAAAAGGCTAATTTAAGTGGTTTAACAGGTACTGCTAACGTAGAAAAGTTAATTGCAAATGTTGTATACGCTTTTATTATTTTATTTGGTTTAATGACAGCTATAGACAAATTAGAGTTTACAAAATTGTCTGAAATTATGAATACAGTTGTACACTTATCTGGTAATATCTTATTTGGATTAATTATTCTTGCTATTGGTAACTGGCTTGCAAACTTAGCGGCTAATAACTTTGCAAAAGGAGACAATAATACTTTTATTGCTAACATTATTAAAATAGCAATTTTAGCTATATTCTTAGCAATTGGTTTACGTAGAATGGGTATTGCAGATGATATTATTAATTTAGCATTTGGTATTACTTTAAGCGCTATTGCTTTAACTATTGTTCTTGCCTTTGGTTTAGGTGGTAGAGAAGCTGCAGGAAAGCAAATGGAAAAAATATTAAACAAATTCAATAAAAATTAAATTTGTAATCACATTTAACAAAAAGACTACTCAAATGAGTGGTCTTTTTTGT
>CALHCK010000250.1 GCA_937936695.1 uncultured Polaribacter sp. | reverse complement strand
GTACCTATGAAAAAAGGACAAACTCTTAAAATTAGATTTGCAGAAATGTTATCACCAGATGGTACTTTTTATACAGAAAACTACAGAAGTGCGGCTTCTACAAATTACTATACAGCTTCTAAAGATGGTGTTATAGAATGGATGCCTAAATTTACGTTTCACGGATTTAGATATGTAGAATTAAGTGGTTTTGATACTGATAAAAAAGCGTCTAAAGATTGGGTTACAGGTCTTGTACAATATTCTAATTTTGAAGAAAACGGAACATTTACATCATCTCATACAAAATTAAATCAATTACAAAGTAATATTGTTTGGGGTTTACGTGGTAATTTCTTTGATATACCAACCGATTGCCCACAACGAGACGAACGTATGGGGTGGACAGGAGATGCACAAGTTTTTGGACCAACATCTATTTTTAATGCAGATGTATATAAATTTTGGGCAAGTTGGTTACAAAGTGTAAGAGAATCTCAGTACGATAATGGAGGTATTCCTTGGGTAGTGCCAGATGTTTTAAATAACAATAAAGTAAGCGCAGGTTGGGGAGATGTTTGTACTATTATTCCTTGGAAAATATATTTTAGAACAGGAGATAAAACTATTTTAGAAGAAAATTACGAAACCATGAAAGGGTGGGTTGCTTATCATAAAGCATCTTCTAAAAATAACATTTCAAGAATGGGATTCTTTGCTGACTGGTTGCAACCATATCCAGAAAATGGAGATAATAGAGGAGATACAGCGCTAAATTTAATTGGTACAGCTTTTTTTGCACGTTCTGCAAAATTAACGGCAGAGACTGCTAAAGTATTAGGAAAGTCAGATGATTATAATACATATATAAATTTGTACAAATCTGTTGCTAAAGCGTTTGATAATAAGTTTTTTGATGCTAATGGAAAAATAAAACAAGGGCCAGAAACACAAACCTCTTATTTGTTACCTCTAGCGTTTGGTTTGGTACCAGAAGCTAAGAAAAAAAATGTACAAGACCATTTAATAAGAAAATTAAGTGAAGCGAATAATCATTTAAGAACAGGTTTTTTAGGTACGCCACTTTTATCTCAGGTTTTAGATGATATGGGTAGAACAGATTTAATTTACAAACTGTTATTCAACGAAACATACCCATCTTGGTTCTATTCTATCAATCAAGGAGCAACAACTATTTGGGAACGTTGGAATAGTTATAGTAAAGATGAAGGTTTTAATGCTCAGAAAATGAATAGTTTAAATCACTATGCATACGGTGCTATTGGAGAGTGGATTTATGAGCGTATTGGAGGTATCGCTCCTTTAGAAGCAGGGTACAAAAAAATTAGAATAGCTCCTGTAACAAATACAAATTTAACATCGGCAGAAGCATCTTTAAATACAACTTACGGGCAAATAAGTTCTTCATGGACTTTAAAAGGAGGTGTTTTTACATTAACAGTTACAATACCAGCTAATACAACAGCAAAAGTTATTATTCCTGGTGATGTAAATAAGACGTTAAATGTAAATGGTACAGTTGTTGAAAAAGCTAAAGATGTAAAATCTATAACTAAACAAAATGGAACTTTTGAATTAGAAGTTGCTCCGGGTACTTACAAGTTTCAATCAACATTTTAATTAAAAGAAAGATGAAAAAGGTGTTATTGTTGTTAGTCGCTGTAATTTCTATACAGAAATTAGCTTCGCAATCATCAAAATTTAACGCACCAATTGTTAGTAAAGATGTTGTTTTTGAAGAAAAAAAAGGGTTTGTTGCCGTAGAGGCTGAATATTTTTACAAGCAAACTAAATCTGAAATTAGAGAATGGTTTAGAACTTCTAAAAATGAGACACCTAGTATTGGTAGAGATGATGATGAGCAGCATTGTTATGGAGCAAGTAATAATGCCTATTTAGAAATTTTACCAGACGAAAGAGTAACACATGCAGATGAGTTAAAGCCAAATGATAATTTTTCTAATGTACCAGGAAAAATGGCAGTTGTACATTATAAAGTAAAATTTAATACAACGGGGCGTTATTACGTGTGGGTAAGAGCTTTTAGTACGGGAGGAGAAGATAACGGAATACATGTAGGTGTAGATAATACATGGCCAGAGCATGGAAAAAGGATGCAATGGTGTAAAGGAAAAAACCGATGGACATGGGAAAGCAAACAGAGAACTAAAAAAGTACATTGTGGAGTTGCTAAAGAAGTTTATTTAGATATTACTTCACCTGGTATTCATGATATTCAGTTTAGTATGCGAGAAGATGGTTTTGAGTTCGATAAGTTTGTTTTAACTACTGATGCTAATTATGTTCCTTTAAAAACAGGAAGAAAATCAGTTGTAGCAACTGGAGTTTTACCGGCTCCTTTTCCTAAAGTTAAAAAACCAGCTCCTAAAATTCCGTATATTAAAACAGTAACCGCATCTGTTGCTGAAAATAAAGTAATATATGCTCAAGAATTTTTAACAGATGGTACTACTAATTTTTATAAAAATGGTAAAAATTGGTTAGTATTAAATCCTAAAAAAAGTAAAGATGCGGAAACCAGTATAGTGTTTAAATACAAAACTGGTAATTATGATGTAGTTTTTGTTGGAGCAGGAGAAAGTAATGGAGTATCTATTTTTTCTTTTTTAGTTGATAAAAAGGAAGTAGGTAATTTTAAATTACCAGCTACAAATAAAATATTAGAACAGGGAGAAAACTTTAATGCACTTTGGCAAAATATCAAGATAAAAAAAGGAGATAAAATAAAGATAAAAGCCAAGGCTACCTCTGCGGGTCATAAATATGCACGAGCACGTTGGGAAGGAATTGTTTTTGTACCTGTTGGTAAGGGAAAACATGTTAAAAATATTCCTTTATCAAAATAAAAAAACTAATCAAATCAATAAATAAAATGAATAAAAAAATAGTATTTCTGTTCTTTTTTGTTTGCGCTTTTTCAAAAGCTATACATGCTCAAAAAATAAATCCGCCAAAAGGAAGACTTGCGGTAGTTGCAGATGGAAATTCTCCTGATCCAGATGATCTTGGAGGAACAGCGGTAACACTTGCTTTGCTAAGAGCTACGGGTTTAGAGAGTAAACTAGTGCATTATTCTCATAGTTGTGATATTGTAAGAGTAAAAAGAATTTCAGAAAAAGCAGAGATAGAAAGACATGCTTTAATGCAAAGTGCTTGTGATGTAACTGCTAGAAGATGGGGTGGTTTTGATTCGTTAACTTTTTTAGATGCAAAGTGGCAAATGGACGCTACAATAAAAGATTTGGCCAAAGCAATTAACGCTTCTACAGCTAATGATCCGTTATGGATTGTAGAAGCAGGTGAACCAGATATAATTGGTTTTGCATTAAAAGCATCAAAAAAAGAAAAACATAAATTTGTAAAAGTAGTTACGCATCACCCTGCAAATGATGATGCTGGAGATTTTTATACTTGGAAATCTATTTTAGATTTTGGTGTAGAAGAAGTTAGAATACCAGATCAAAATATTAAATTAAAAGTAAAATTACCAGAATGGAATTGGGCAAGAGATCATAAAGATCCTAGGTTACAGCAAGTATGGTTACAAGGTAAAATTGCAGAGGTTGATGATGTTGTTCGTTTTCAGAAAGGAAAATGGGATTGTTCTGATGCAGGTATGATTTTATATTGGATTACTGGAGCTAATGTTAATAATGGATTGAAACAAGGAACTGTTACTGATGTAAAAAGTATTCTATTAAATTTTATAGAAAAAAAGTAATTGTTTGTTTTTAATATAATTTACATTAAAAAGCAACAATAGCTATTGTTGCTTTTTTTATACTCGTATTATTGAATGTTAAAAATATTTAGTAGGTGTTAAAATAGAAAAATGAGTAAAGTAGTATTAATATTTAAGGGGATGTTATTCTTGTTTGTTGTGGCATGCACTACAAAAAAACAAAGTGAATCATCAGGTAAACAACCCATAAAGCCTAATATCCTTTTTATTGTAGCTGATGATTTAGGATACTCAGATTTAAGTTGTATGGGTAGTAAATATTATGAAACGCCTAATATAGATGCTATTGCTAAAAACGGAATGTTATTTACTAATGGGTATTCTGGTTCTCAAGTTTGCAGTCCGTCTAGAGCTACTTTAATGACAGGGCAGTTTACAGCACGTCATGGTATAACAGATTGGATTGGAGCTCCTGAAGCTGAAGCTTGGAGATCTAAAAAGAGATTTTCTAAGATGTTACCTGCAAGATATAATCATCATATAAATAAAAAAATAACAACATTACCACAAGCATTTAAAAATGGAGGGTATTCAACATTTTTTGCAGGAAAATGGCATTTGGGTAATAAAAGATTTTATCCAGAAGATTATGGCTTTGATATAAATATTGGTGGTTACCATAGAGGTGGACCTTCGGGAGGTTATTTTGATCCGTATAAAAATCCTAAACTTAAAAACAGACAAAAAGGAGAAAACCTTTCGATGCGATTGGCAAGAGAAACGTCTAATTTTATAAAGAATTCAAAAGAAAAACCATTTTTAGCATATTTGTCTTTTTATGCAGTTCATGGTCCTATACAAACTAGTAAAGAAAAATGGAAAAAGTATAGAGATAAGGCTGAAAAAATGGGAGTTCCTGATAAAGGTTTCGAAGATGGTTATTTTTTACCCATGAGAAAATATCAAGACAACCCAGTATATGCAGGTTTAGTGGCTTCTATGGATGCTGCTGTTGGTTTGGTATTAAATACATTAAAGGAAAATGGTTTAGACAAAAACACGATTGTTATTTTTACTTCAGATAACGGAGGTGTAACTTCTGGAGATAATTATTCTACAAACTGTTTGCCTTTAAAAGGAGGTAAAGGATATCAATGGGAAGGCGGAATTCGTATTCCTTTTATTGTAGATGTACCTTGGATAGTTCAAAAAAACAAAAAAAGCGATGTTCCTGTTGTTGGGAGTGATTTTTATCCAACCTTATTAGAATTAGCAGGATTACCAAAACAAGAATCTTCTCATAAAGATGGAAAAAGTATTGTTTCTGTTTTAAAAGGAGGAAGGTTAAAAGAACGTCCATTGTACTGGCATTATCCCCATTACGGAAATCAAGGAGGAAGGCCTGTTTCTATTATTAGAAAGGGAAAATGGAAACTTATTCATTATTGGGAAGATGGGCATAATGAATTGTATAATTTATCTGAAGATATACATGAAGATAAAGATTTATCTA
Source organism: uncultured Polaribacter sp. (assembly GCA_937936695.1). Taxonomy (GTDB): domain Bacteria; phylum Bacteroidota; class Bacteroidia; order Flavobacteriales; family Flavobacteriaceae; genus Polaribacter. The sequence goes on along the minus strand of CALHCK010000250.1, from coordinate 2,608 downwards.
ATATAAATATTGATAGAACAAAAGATATGGCAAACCAGTTAATAAATTGGTTAAAAGAAGTAGACGCACAATATCCAACAAAAGATCCTCTTTATAATTCAGAAAAAGAGAAAGAAGCTATTTATCAAAAAAAACAAAGAATGTTTACATTTCATGAAAAATTAAGAAAAGATATGTTAAGCAAAGAATGGAAACCAAATAATACTTGGTGGGGAAGTAATACGGTAGACTAAGTTTTTTGAAAATAAATTTACTTTATTTACTTACAAATTAGAATGTAAAAATTTTGTTAAAAAACTAAATGACAGGATAGTTTTTAATTTTTAAATAATCAAATTGCTACCCTATTAAGTAATAAATAAATTATTTTAATTTAAATGCTAAGTATTTAAGCTACTTTTAATTCTATAAAAAAAACTGAATGTTTTTTGTTCTTTTAAAATCAATTAAATGTGTTTTAGTGTAAATGCCTAATCTAAACAAAATAAAAATGATTAAAAAACTACTATTTGGTTTATTAGCTTTTATAACTGTATTGAGTTGTAAAAAAGAACAAAATAAGGTTGTAAAAACAGAGGTTAATTCTCTAAAAAAGGCAGCAAATAAAAAACCAAATGTAGTTTATATCCTTACAGATCAATGGAGAGGTTCTGCTTTAGGTTATGCAGGGAATCCAGATGTTAAAACACCGCACCTAGATGCATTTGCAAAAGAAGCTATAAATTTTACCAATACAGTATCTGTAACACCTGTGTGTACACCACACCGAGCAGCATTATTTACAGGGCGATTCCCAACTACTACAGGTATGTTTTTAAACGACATACACTTGCCTGCAGAAGAATTAACCATGGCAGAAATATACAAATCAGCAGGTTATAACACAGCGTATTGGGGCAAGTGGCATTTAGATGGTCATGGTAGAAATACATTCATTCCTAAAGAAAGACGACAGGGGTTTGAGTTTTGGCGCGCTTTAGAATGTTCTCATAATTACACTAAAATGCCTTATTATGATAATGAAGATACAAATATTAAAAGATGGGGTGAGTATTCTCCGTTTGCTATAGCAAAAGATGCTAATAAATATATAACGCAACATGCCAAAGATGAGTCGCCATTTTTAGCCGTTATTTCTATTGCAACACCACATTATCCGCATACGTCTGCTCCAAAGAAATACAAAGACATGTATCCTCCAGAAGGCTTAACTTTAAATCCTAATGTTGCAGATAAATTCAAAGAAAGAAGTCGTAAGGAATTACAAGGATATTATGCGCATGCCACAGCTACAGATGAAGCAATAGGTTTGATTTTAGATAATCTTAAAAAACAGCATTTAATAGAAAATACAATTATTGTTTTTTCTGCAGATCATGGAGAAATGATGGGAGCGCATGGGGTAAAACCATTTGTAAAACAGTTGGCATGGGACGAGTCTATACGTGTGCCTTTTTTAATAAGTCATCCTGAAATTGCTGCACATAAAGGGGCTGTAGTTAATGCGCCTTTAACAACTCCAGATATATTGCCATCACTTTTAAGTTTATCTAGTATAAAAATACCAGAAACTATTGAAGGTGAAGACCTATCTACATTAATTAAAAATCCAGATCCTGATGCAGACCGTGCAGCACTAGTAATGAACGTAGCTCCATTTGGTGCTAATAATAACGATGCTCCTTATCGTGCTATAAGAACAAAGCAATATACATATGCTATTACTCCAAATGGACCAAGTATGTTTTACGATAATATAAATGATCCTCATCAACAAAATAACTTGTTAGGGAAACCAAAATTTGAAGAAATTCAAGCAATTTTAGACACTAAATTACAGAAACAACTTAAAAAGATAGGAGACGAAGTAAGACCTAAAGCTTATTACATGAAAAAATGGGGGTATATTTTAGATGCAAAAAAACATGCTATAGATTGGTGGAGTTTTAAAAAAGATCAAGGTAAAGTACAATCTCCTAAACCGTTAAATTACAAGTAAAAAGTTAAATTATACGTAATTGAAGATAACAATAAAAGGTAAACATGTAATGGATAGTAATATGGCAAATAAACTAATTTTAGTCGTTCTAATAAGTGTATTATTTAGTTGTAAAAATAAAAACACAAAAACTAACGATAGGGTAAATGTAGAGCAACGACAACCTAATATCGTTTACATTTTAACCGATCAGTGGCGGGGTTCTGCCTTAGGTTACGCTGGAAATAAAGATGTGAAAACGCCTAATTTAGATGCCTTTTCAAAAACAGCAGTTAACTTTACCAACGCGGTATCGGTTTTACCAGTATGTACACCGCATAGAGCAGCGCTATTTACAGGGAAGTTCCCCACAACAACGGGAATGATTGTTAACGATATATACTTACCCTCAGAAGAAGTAACCATGGCCGAGATATACAAAGCCGAAGGGTATAACACAGCCTATTGGGGCAAATGGCATTTAGATGGTCATGGGCGTCAAGGATTTATTCCTAAAGAACGTCGCCAAGGATTTACCTATTGGAAAGGATTAGAATGTTCGCATAATTACAATAAAATGCCGTATTATGATAATGACAATCCCGAACTAAAATACTGGAAAGACTATTC
>CALHCK010000249.1 GCA_937936695.1 uncultured Polaribacter sp. | reverse complement strand
ATTGTAAAGGCTATTAAAAGTGGAAAGATGAAAATAATTAAAAAAGATAATAAAGGAAATTTTTTAAATGCTGATGGAAAGCCAATTTCTAAACAATCTTTAAAAGGAAAATGGAAAAATAACAAAGTATTGGTGTCTTCTAAATAATACTTAAATAATACGTAGAAAATTACGTAGATAAATACTTAATTATTATTTAAATTCGCTCTAAATAAAGCATGATAATACTTACAATGTTTGTCAAGCAAAATGTTTCGCCGTAGATTTGTAATAAATTATAATTTATTTACAATGAGCGGATTTTTTAAATCTTCAATAGGAAGAAAAGTAGCAATGGCTCTTTCGGCTTTCTTTCTTATGTTTTTCTTACTTCAACATCTTTCTATAAACATTTTATCTGTTTTTAGTCCAGAATTGTTTAACGAAGTTTCTCACTTCATGGGTACCAATCCAGTTGTGCAATTTGCGTTACAGCCTGTACTTATTTTTGCAGTTGTTTTTCATTTTGTAATGGGATTTGCTTTAGAATTGAAAAACAAAAAAGCACAAGGTGTAGCATATGCTAAAAATAACGGTGCTGCAAATTCTACATGGTTTAGTAGAAATATGGTGTTAAGTGGTATTACTATTTTAGCATTCATAATTTTACACTTTATTGATTTTTGGTTTCCAGAAATTAACACGAAATTTATTCAAGGAGATTGGTCTGGTTTACACAACGGAGAACTAAGATACTTTCATGAATTACAAGAGAAATTTGTAAACCCAATTAGAGTGGTAGCTTATGTAGTAGCTTTTGTATTTTTAGGATTGCACTTAGCACACGGATTTACATCAGCATTTCAGTCTGTTGGAGGAACAGCAGGAAGAAAGAAAACATTACAAACTATTGGTAAAGCATACTCTGTAATAATTCCTTTAGGTTTTATTTTTGTAGCTGTGTACCATTTTTTAACTAACAACCATTAATCTTATATAATTATGGCTTTAAATTCAAAAGTACCTAAAGGTCCAATTAAAGATAAATGGACTGATTATAAAAATCATATTGATTTAGTAAACCCTGCCAACAAACGTAATATAGATATTATTGTTGTAGGTACAGGTTTAGCTGGTGGATCTGCATCTGCAACACTAGCAGAATTAGGATATAACGTAAAAGCATTTGCGTACCAAGATTCTCCAAGAAGAGCGCACTCTATTGCTGCTCAAGGAGGTATTAATGCTGCAAAAAATTACCAAGGAGACGGAGATTCTGTTTACAGATTATTTTACGATACTGTAAAAGGAGGAGATTACCGTTCTAGAGAAGCTAACGTATATAGGTTAGCAGAAGTATCTGCAAATATTATAGATCAATGTGTTGCACAAGGGGTTCCTTTTGCACGTGACTATGGTGGTTTGTTAGATAACCGTTCTTTTGGTGGGGTTTTAGTTTCTAGAACTTTTTACGCTAAAGGGCAAACAGGACAACAATTATTATTAGGAGCATATTCTGCAATGAATAGACAAATTGCTCGTGGTAAAATAGAAATGTTTAACAGACACGAAATGTTAGATGTTGTAATTGTTGATGGAAAAGCAAGAGGTATTATAGCTCGTAATTCTATTACAGGAGAAATAGAACGTCATTCTGCACACGCTGTAGTAATAGCATCTGGAGGATATGGAAATGTATTTTTCTTATCAACAAACGCTATGGGTTCTAATGTTTCTGCTGGATGGAAAATTCACAAGAAAGGAGCATTTTTTGCAAACCCATGTTATACGCAAATTCACCCAACATGTATACCGCGTTCTGGAGACTATCAATCTAAATTAACATTGATGTCTGAATCTTTACGTAATGATGGTCGTATTTGGGTACCTAAAAACATGGAAGATGTTTTAGCAATTCGTGAAGGTCGTAAAAAACCAACCGATTTGTCTGAAGAAGAAAGAGATTATTATTTAGAAAGACGTTACCCTGCATTTGGTAACTTGGTACCGCGTGATGTTGCCTCTAGAGCAGCAAAAGAGCGTTGTGATGCTGGTTACGGTGTAAATGCAACAGGAGAAGCGGTGTATTTAGATTTTGCTTCTGCAATTACCAGATATGGTACAGAGCAAGCTAAAATACAGAACATAAGCAACCCTTCTGATGCTAAAATTTACGAATTAGGACAAAAAATCGTAGAGGCTAAATATGGAAATTTATTCCAAATGTACGAGAAAATCGTAGATGAGAATCCATATGAAACTCCAATGATGATTTATCCTGCAGTACACTACACAATGGGTGGTGTTTGGGTAGATTATAATTTAATGACTACTGTACCAGGATTATACTGTATTGGGGAAGCTAACTTCTCTGATCACGGAGCAAACAGGTTAGGAGCTTCTGCATTAATGCAAGGTTTAGCAGATGGTTATTTTGTGCTACCTTATACTATTGGAGATTATTTATCTGATGATATTAGAACTGGAAAAATTTCTACAGATTCAGCTGAATTTGATCAGGCTGAAAAAGACGTTAAAGAGCGTTTAGAGTTTTTTGTAACTAATAAAGGACAACATTCTGTAGATTATTACCACAAGAAATTAGGTAAAATCATGTGGGAAAAATGTGGTATGTCTCGTAATGCACAAGGGTTAAAAGAAGCGATGGAAGAAATTAAAGCTTTACGTTTAGATTTCTGGAAAAACGTTTCTGTACCAGGTAATGCAAATGAGTTGAATACTGAGCTTGAAAAAGCAGGTAGAGTTGCAGATTTTATTGAGTTAGGAGAATTATTTGCAAAAGATGCTTTAACTAGAGAAGAATCTTGTGGAGGACACTTTAGAGAAGAATCGGCAGAAGAGTCTGGACCTCAAAAAGGTGAAGCAAAACGTAACGATAAAGATTTTGCTTTTGTTTCTGCTTGGGAATACAAAGGAGAGCCTGCTGATGCAGTTTTACATAAAGAAGAATTAGAATTTAATGATATCGAACTAAAACAACGTTCATACAAATAAAAAGACATTATGAATTTAACACTTAAAATTTGGAGACAAAAAGACGCTTCTTCTAAGGGTCAAATGGTAGATTATAAGGTTACTGAAATTTCAGAACATATGTCTTTTTTAGAAATGATGGATGTTTTAAATGAGCAGTTAGTAAACTCTGGAGAGGAGCCTGTAGCCTTTGATCATGATTGTAGAGAGGGTATTTGCGGAATGTGTTCTATGTACATTAACGGAGAAGCACACGGACCAGATAGAGGTGTAACAACTTGCCAGTTACACATGCGTATGTTTAAAGATGGAGATACAATTACTATTGAGCCTTTTAGAGCTGCTGCTTTTCCTGTATTAAAGGATTTAGTAGTAGATAGAAGTTCTTTTGATAGAATACAACATGCGGGTGGGTATATTTCTGTAAATACATCAGGAAATACTCAAGATGCAAATGCAATTCCTATTTCTAAGCACGCTGCAGATGAGGCTATGGATGCAGCTACTTGTATTGGTTGTGGTGCTTGTGTTGCTACGTGTAAAAATAGTTCGGCTATGTTATTTGTTGGAGCAAAAGTATCTCAATACGCTTTGTTACCACAAGGACAAGTAGAAGCTGCAGATCGTGTACAAAATATGGTTGCTCAAATGGATCTAGAAGGATTTGGTAACTGTACAAATACAGGAGCTTGTGAGGTAGAGTGTCCGAAAGGAATTTCTCTTGATAATATTGCAAGAATGAACAGAGAATTAATAAAATCTTCTATTTAAGAATAGAGAATTTTAATTAAATAACTTTAAAAAAAAATCCAAGATTAATAATTTTGGGTTTTTTTTTGCCCTTTTTTTACGTTTTAAAAAAAATCTTTAGCTTCTGTATCTAATAAATAAGCAATTTCAAATAGCCTAATTAAGTCTAATTTAGAGTTTCCTTTTTCAATTTTAAAATAACCACTAGTTGTCATATTTAATTTTAAAGCTAGGTCTGTTTGAGAAATGTTTAATTCCTGTCTTCTATTTATTATCTTTTTTAATACATTGTTAGATTTTTCGTTAATTTCTTTATTTGGCATATTTGTTTGTTTTTCATTGTGTATCAAATATAATGTAAATGACTAATAAATTTATTTCCATTTTGGATTAACTGAAAATGGTTATATTTTACCTATAACCACAAATGGTTAATCGAAAAAGAGTTAGCGTTTACTTGGTAAAACTTATATTATTGCAGAACTTTGCCTTAGCAAGTTGCTATGAAACAGAAATTACTAAATTGCTATGAAAAAGTAATAAACTGCTACAGAAAGGGTAAATTGCTATGAAAAAGAAATTAAAGTAATCTTTACGTTTTGATGTTTATAATCAAATACAAAAGGTTACTTTTTTTTATAAATTATTTTCTGCCAAAGTCAGCAGGAATTTCACCCCAAGCTTTGGTTTCCCATTTTAAAATTGGATTTTTAAAAGTATTTTCTCTCAACCATTTTTCAGCCCTTTTAATAAGTTCTAATAAATCTCTGTTAGAAGCGTCAAAATGTAAGTTTGTTTTACATTTCTTTTGTTTTATCCAACTCATGGCAATTTTAGAATCTGAATAAATAGGAATTTCTTCTTTGTTTTTACTTTTTAAAAGAGCAATACCATGTACCAAAGCTAAAAACTCACCAATATTGTTGGTTCCTTTAGTAAAAGGACCCTTTATAAAAATTTGTTGCTTGTTATGGGTCAATACACCTCTGTATTCCATTTTACCAGGGTTTCCTGCACAAGCTGCGTCTACAGAAATACTTTCTAAAATAGGTTTTCCGTATTTAGCTTTATCAGCAGTAGATAATGTAGGTGTTTTGGTGTTTACTCCTTTATAATCTTTAAAAGTTTTAGAAAATGCAATTTCAGCATCGTCTAAACTAGCAAAAGACTTATACTCTGCACCTTCAAAACCATCAATTTGTTTTTTGCAAGTATTCCAGGAGGTAAATATTCCTTTTTTACGTCCGTTCCAAACAACATAAAACTTCTTTTTAGGCATTTTTTAAAATAACTTCTTCAATTACTTTAGGAAAGTGTTGTTGTTCTAAAATATGAATTTTTTCGGCAATGTTTTCTGGAGTATCAGTTGCTAAAAGAGCTGTTTTTGCTTGAAAAATAGTAGCCCCTTCGTCATAATTGGCATTTACATAGTGAATTGTAATACCTGTTTCTGTTTCTTTATTTTCTTTTACTGCTCTGTGTACATGCATTCCGTACATGCCTTTTCCTCCATAATTAGGTAGCAAAGCAGGGTGTATGTTAATAATTTTATCAGGAAAATTTGCTATAATATTCTCAGGGATTTTTAATAAAAAACCAGCAAGAACAATAAAATCAGCTTCTTTTTTTAAGATGTTTAATACATTATTAGATGTGGTAAAGTCTGCTTTTTTAAAATGTAAACATTTGGTTTCTAGTTTTTTGCATCTATCAAATACTTTGGCATGTTCATTGTTACAAAGTACCATAGTAACCTTAGCGGTTTTAGTATGATTAAAAAACTTAATAATGTTTTCTGCGTTCGTTCCAGAACCAGAAGCAAAAATAACAATACGCTTCATAACTTTATTTCTAAGCTACAAAAAAAAGAATAATTATTAAGAAAATGATTGTTTTTAAAGGAAGATTATTTTTTTCCTTAATTTTGATAATCATTTTTTGGACAAAAATTAGTTTTAATTGTTAAGATTCGTATTTTTGTCCCCGATTTAAATTTTAAAAAACAAAAAAATTATGTCAGACATTGCATCAAGAGTAAAAGCGATTATCGTAGACAAATTAGGAGTAGACGATAACGAAGTAACATCAGAAGCTAGCTTCACAAACGATTTAGGAGCAGATTCTTTAGATACTGTTGAGTTAATTATGGAGTTCGAGAAAGAATTTGATATTCAAATTCCAGACGATCAAGCAGAGAACATCGGTACAGTTGGTCAAGCAGTTAGCTATATTGAAGAAGCAAAAAAATAATATTTAATTATATGCAGTTAAAACGAGTTGTAGTCACTGGACTTGGCGCATTAACGCCAATTGGTAATAATATTGAAGAATATTGGAATGCCTTAGTTAACGGAGTTAGCGGAGCAGCACCTATCAAAGATTTTGATGCTGCCAAGTTCAAAACTCGTTTCGCTTGCGAATTAAAGAATTTTAAGGTTACCGATCACATCAACAGAAAGGATGCCCGTAAAATGGATAAATTTACGCAGTATGCAATGGTAGCTTCTGATGAAGCAATTGCTGATGCTAATTTAAGTACAGAAACGGCAGATAAATTTAGAGTTGGTGTAATCTGGGGAGCTGGTATTGGTGGATTAGAAACTTTTCAAAATGAAGCAATGAATTTTGGAGCTGGAGATGGTACTCCTAGATTTAATCCATTTTTTATACCAAAAATGATTGCAGATATTGCTCCTGGACACATTTCTATAAAAAATGGGTTTATGGGACCAAATTATACAACAGTATCTGCTTGTGCATCATCTGCAAACGCAATGATTGATGCTTTAAATTATATTAGACTTGGTACTTGTGATGTTATAGTAACTGGTGGCTCTGAAGCCGCTGTTGTTATATCTGGTGTTGGAGGTTTTAATGCTATGCACGCTTTATCTACAAGAAACGATAGTCCAGAAACAGCTTCTAGACCTTTTGATGCAGAACGAGATGGTTTTGTATTAGGAGAAGGCGCTGGAGCTATAGTATTAGAAGAATATGAACACGCTAAAGCCAGAGGAGCAAAGATTTATGCTGAGGTTATTGGTGGGGGTATGTCTTCTGATGCATACCACATGACCGCGCCTCATCCTGATGGAATAGGAGTTATAGCAGTTATGAAAAACTGTTTGCAAAATTCTGGTATAAAACCAGAAGATGTAGATCATATTAATACACATGGTACATCTACACCTTTAGGAGACGTTGCAGAACTTAAAGCAATCTCTGAAGTTTTTGGTGATAATGCAAAGAATATAAATATAAACTCTACAAAGTCTATGACTGGGCATTTGTTGGGTGCTGCAGGAGCTATTGAGTCTATTGCTACAATTTTAGCAATGAAACATGGTATAGTGCCACCAACAATAAACCATAAAAACGTAGACGAAAACATTAATCCTGATTTAAACCTGACCTTAAATAAGGCTCAAAAAAGAGATATTAAGGTAGCTATGAGTAATACCTTTGGTTTTGGAGGACATAATGCATGTGTAGCGTTTAAAAAATTAGATGACTAAATAATCTATGATAGATTTTATTCGTAAAATAGTAAAACCTCTCTCTAAAGAGGATGCACAATTTTATGATGAACTCAAAAGATTATTAGATTTTTCGCCAAGAGACATTAATAAATATAAAAAAGCATTTACACATAGGTCTGTACAGATTCTTGATAGAAAAGGTATTCCTATAAATTATGAACGCTTAGAGTTTTTAGGAGACTCTATACTTGGTTCTGTAATAGCTACTTATTTATACAAAGAAGTGCCTACAGGTTCAGAAGGTTATTTAACACAAATGCGCTCTAAAATTGTTAGTAGAGAACATTTAAACGCTTTAGGAAAAGAATTAAATTTAATTCGTTTTGTAAAGAGTAATGTAGACAACGCTAATATTGGAGAAAATATTCATGGAAATATTTTTGAAGCTTTAATAGGTGCTATTTATTTAGATAGAGGTTATGATGTGTGTCAAAAATTTATTCACGAAAAAGTATTAGCACCTTATGTTGATATTGAAAGGCTAGAAGGTAAAATAACAAGTTACAAAGGACTTTTAATAGAGTGGTGCCAAAAACAAAAGAAAAAATATTCTTTTGATACTTACGAAGATACAGGTAACGAATCTGTTAAACATTTTAGTGTACGGGTAAGTATAGATGGCGAACAAATAGCTAAGGGAAGAGCTACTTCTAAGAAAAAAGCAGAAGAACAAGCTGCTAAGAGAGTTTATTTCGCTTTTCAAAATCAAATTAAACTAAGCTAAACAACGATATCGTTTTCGTGAAATTTAACACGGAAACTCATAAACAATTAGTAAATTAGCGAACTCATAAATACTATATATAATAGTTGTAATTTATGCAGGTACACGCTTTAGAATCAGAAGATTTTTGTGAAGATAATTATCATCTAATAGGAATTCATTCTACATTAGATGATTACAAACTTGCCTATTTACTTAATAAATACTTAGATGCAAAATTTTATAAATCTAATCAAGATTTAGAGTTTGTAAGAGATAAAGAAAAAGTTTCTTTTTCTATCTATGATTATGAAAATATAAATTATGATTTTGTTTGGTCTTTAATAGCAAATAGTTATTTGAGGAAAAACAAAGAAAAATCAGAACAATTATTACTAGTATCTGAAGAAACAATATACTTAATACCCGAGAAGAAAAAAGTTGATTATTTTTTAAAGGTATGCGGAAGAACTGAGTATAGTGTTGTAATAGAAGTTATCAAAAAAATTAAGAATATAGAAAATGTAATTACGGCATATTCTATAGATAAAAACTCATTAAAATCTAAAGACTTTTTAATATTCTAAAATATGAAAGACTACAAAAAAACCAAAATAGTTGCTACCCTAGGGCCAGCAACAGATAGCAAAGAAACTTTAACTCAATTAGCAAAAGAAGGAGTAAATGTTTTTCGTATTAATTTTTCGCATGCAGATTACAAAAATGTAACTAAAACAGTAAAAACCATTAGAGAAATTAATGAAGAAAACGGTTTTAATGTAGCTGTTTTAGCAGATTTACAAGGTCCTAAATTACGTGTAGGTGTAATGGAAGATGACGTTGTTTTAAATGATGGTGACGAATTTATATTTACAACAGAAAAATGTGTAGGTACTAAAGAAAAAGCCTTTATGACTTACCAACGTTTTCCTAAAGATGTAAAAGTAGGAGAACAAATTATGGTAGATGATGGTAAACTATTATTTGAAGTAGTTTCTACTGACGAAGACACACAAGTTGTTGTAAAAACAATTGTTGGTGGACCGTTAAAATCTAAAAAAGGAGTAAACTTACCAAATACAGCTATTTCTTTACCAGCTTTAACAGAAAAAGATAAAGAAGATGCAGTTTTTGCTTTAGGTTTAGATGTAGATTGGATTGCGTTATCTTTTGTGAGAACTCCAGAAGATTTAAGAATGATAAGAGACTTAATAGACAAGCATTCTGATTATAGAGTACCAGTAATTGCTAAAATTGAAAAACCAGAGGCAGTTGCAAATATGGATGCTTTGATTCCTTATTGTGATGGATTAATGGTAGCGCGTGGAGATTTAGGAGTTGAAATACCAATGCAAGATGTTCCTTTAATTCAGAAGAAATTAGTTAATAGAGCTAAGAAAGCAAGAATACCTGTTATTATTGCTACGCAGATGATGGAAACAATGATTGATAATTCTGTACCAACAAGAGCAGAAGTAAATGATGTTGCAAATTCTATTATGGATGGAGCAGATGCTGTTATGTTATCTGGAGAAACATCTGTAGGAAAACATCCTGTAAGAGTAATTCAAAAAATGGCTGAAATTATTAAAGCTGTAGAAAATTCTGAATTGATAAAAGTGCCACATGATGCACCACATATTAGAACGAATAGATTTATTACAAAATCAGTATGTCACCATGCAGCATTAATGGCAAATAATATTGATGCAGCTGCAATATCTACTCTTACAAACAGTGGCTATACTGCATTTCAAATATCTGCGTGGAGACCTCAATCTAAAATATTAGCATTTTCATCTGAAAGAAGAATTTTAGGGAAATTGAATTTATTATGGGGTGTAAAAGCTTTTTACTATGATAAAAATTTAAGTACAGATGATACAGTTGTTGATATTAACAAAATATCTAAAGAAAAAGGATTTGTAAAAGAAGGAGATTTTATGATAAATCTAACTTCTATGCCTGTAGAAGCTAAAGGTATGGTAAATACTCTACGTGTTTCTGAAATAGATTAAGACTATAAATTATAAATATATTAAGCACTCTGTTAACAAACAGAGTGCTTTTTTTTGCTAGATATTTATGTGTAGAAGTTAAGTTTACAAATAAAAAACTCAAAGAAATGTTGCGTAATACATAAAAAATGATAAATTTATGTTTCATCACAAACTAAACAACTATGGCAATTAAAAGTTTTCAAGGGAAAAGAGATACAAGTAAAGCTACAAATGAAGTTCAGATTTTAGTTGCAGATTATATGACTAAAAAATTAATTACTTTTAAACCAGAAGATTCTTTAGATCATGTAATTAATGAACTAACTACTCATAAGATTTCAGGAGGGCCTGTAGTAAATGATAAAAATGAATTGATAGGTATGATTTCTGAAACAGATTGTATTAAGCACATATCTGAGAGTAAGTACTATAATATGCCTTCTGATACCAATAATACTGTTGGTAAATACATGACGGATGCAGAAACAATTGATAAAAACATGAATATTTTTGATGCTGCATTTAAATTTATTAGTTCTAGAAGAAAGAGATTTCCGGTTGTAGAAGATGGTAAATTAATAGGTCAATTAAGTCAAAAAGATGTTTTAAAAGCAGCTATTAATGCAAAAGGAACTACTTGGTAGAATTTATTTAATATTGATTACTAAATTATAAAGGAGGTAGCAGTACCTCCTTTTTATTTTTTATTATTAGGTAAATTAGAGATGATTAATTTTTGAGATTTTGTACTCGAAAGTTTTATTATTTTAGAATAAGAATAATGTTTAATAGGAAAATCTAAACTTGTCCAATTAGCAATTCCTGCTACCGAAAGTTGTTGACCAACTTCTATAATACTTTCAGAAAAACGTAAAGGTTTACGACTATTCCAGTTAATATTTTCTATTTCGTATCTTTTTAAAAGATTCTGAAGTTTTGGTGTTGCTTTGTTTAAAGCATCAAAAACTACTTTTTTGTTTGTTACAACATAGCTTATGTAATCTTTAGGTTCTATAAAAGCAAAATTACCATTGTCTTCTAGTAAAAAATCCTGAGCCTTTTCTTCCTTTTTTACTGTTTTCCACTTGCTATTTTTTAAACTCTTATCTAATTGTTCTATTTTTAATTGATAAAGAACACATTTTTTTTCTGAAAAAGGAGCAATTAAAGGCTCATGTATTTCAAAAGCTTTTCCAGAATAATGAGTTAAAGTATTATTTTTAAATTTGCCTATTTCTTGTATAGGAAGATTAGAAAGTGTTCTAATAATTTTTTGCTTTTTGCTAAAATAACGGGCTGAAATTGCAAATGCAATGGCAGTTAAAATAAAGAGTATAAATATGATAATGTTAGAATTTTTAGTGATTAACATGTATTTTAAGATAAGTTGTAAATTTAATCTTTCTTAATTAATAAAAAAGTTTCATTTTCTAAAGCTAAATATCCTTGATCATAAATATAAAAATAAGTGTTTCCTGTTTTTGTTTTATAGATTGATGTAAAAAAATGGAAATCGAAACCTTTATCATATAATTGGGTTCTTGTAACCTTTGTTTTGCCTGTTGTATTTAATTCTGATAGTATTTTGTAGTTTTTTTTAAGACGGTTGTTAATATTTCTAATAAGGTTTTTACTGTCTTTATTAACCTTGTTATTGTACGAATTTCTGCAATAATCAGAACAGAATTTTTTGTCGATTCTACCTTTTACAGGTAATTTACATTCTAAACATTCTTTTGTTATCATAATACTAAGATAGTTAAATATCCGTTTACAAACATTTACAAACAATTACAACCGAAAGTAATTACTTTACAACCGATTAAGAGTATGGTCAATTCGCAATTTTGTACTGTTAAATAACACAATTTAAAAAATACATTATTATGAATTCAATTAGAAATAAAGTACAATTAATAGGCAGATTGGGTCAAGAACCAGAAATACTTACTTTTAAAGACGGTAATAAAATAGCAAAATTTTCTATGGCTATAGACGATAGTTACAAAGATAAATCTGGAACCAAAATAGAGCGTGTATATTGGCATAATATTGTTGTAAAAGGGAATTTAGTTACTGTGGTAGATACTTATGTAAATAAAGGGCAAGAAATAGCTGTACAAGGTAAATTAACAAACAAAACTTATAACACTAAAGAAGGAGAGAAAAGATATGTTACAGAGATATTGGTAAGCGAATTGTTATTGTTAGGAGGTAAACAATAACAATTATCAAGAAGTAAGCAAAAATAAGTAAAAGGATAAATATTTTTTGATGTAAGCACAACTAAAAATGGTTGTGTTTACATCATAATTTAAGAAACATAATATTATTTTAAGTGGTTATATTATTTAAAGAAATTTATTAATAGATCTTTAATTCTTTGTTTTTCTAAATCGGTTAAGTTAGAGCCAGAAGGCAAACATAAACCAGTATTAAATAAATTTTCAGAAACATTATTCCCGTAATATGTATACTCCGAAAAAACAGGTTGTAAATGCATTGGTTTCCATAACGGACGAGATTCAATATTTTCTTCATCAAAAGCAACCCTTAAAGCATCTTTATCAATATTTTTTTGCTTATTTGGTGTAATTAAAATAGTTGTTAACCAATAATTAGAATAATAATCGTTGTTAGGAACAGAAAAAACAGTTACTTCATCAATATTTTTAAAAATATCTACGTAAAACTCATGCATATCTCTTCTTAACTGCATGTGAGGATTTAAGACTTCCATTTGTCCTCTACCAATTCCTGCGCAAATATTACTTAAACGATAGTTATAACCTATTTCTTTGTGCTGATAATGTGGTGTATTTTCTCTAGCTTGTGTAGCAAGAAATATGGCTTTGTCTTTAATTTCTTTTTTATTGGTAACTAAAGCACCTCCGCCAGAAGTTGTAATTACTTTATTACCATTAAAAGAAAGTACTCCTATATCTCCAAAAGTTCCACATTTTTTACCTTTGTAACTACTCCCTAATGCCTCTGCACTATCTTCTAAAATTGGTATTTTATAATGGTTTGCAATAGCTCTAATTTCATCTACTTTATATGGTACACCGTATAAATGAACAGCAACAATAGCCTTAGGTTTTTTACCTTTTTTTATTTCTTCTTTAATAGCAATTTCTAAAGCTTTAGGGCAAAGATTCCAAGTATCTAATTCACTATCAATAAAAATAGGTGTAGCACCTTGGTAAATAATAGGATTTGCAGATGCAGAGAAAGTCATACTTTGACACAAAACAGTGTCACCTGTTTTAATACCAAGTAAGATAAGACCAAGATGAATGGCAGCTGTACCAGAACTTAAGGCAGCTACATGAGAGTTTTCTCCTAAATAAAGTTCTAAATCATTTTCAAAAGCGTTAATATTAGGTCCAATAGGAGCTACCCAGTTACTATCTAAAGCTTCTTGTATATATTTTTCTTCGTTACCTCCCATGTGAGGTTTAGAAATCCAAATTTTTTTTTTGTCAGTCATTTATATAATTTTTCATTAATCTCTAAAAAGTAGAGAAAAACAATTTCTGCATATGCAGATTATAATCTATCATAGAATCCTCTTTTATAAATATGCAATTTAGAGCAATTACTTTATAGATTCCTTCTTTTTATCATCAAACAAAAAAACAATTTAATTGCCGTTTGGGCTATTAAATATATCTTAAAAGGATAAAAAGACTTTGAAAAGGAATTTTTTATTTTAAAAAATACTGTGTAAGTGGCTATTTACAATTTAAGCCATGTCTTTTAAACAAAATTTATTCTTTATTCACAATAAAATATTTTAACAAAATAAATAAGTCTTCATATTCTGTTAAAGGTAACGTTTCTGATTTGTCGTAAATATTATGATAGTGGGCAATACCTCCAAGAGTATAAATAAAAAAACTAGGAACTCCTTTTTCAGAAAAAAAACAATGATCGCTATTACATGCTTTACCTCTAATTTTAACTTGTTTTAATAAGTTTTTACTATTGTTTGTGTTCACTAAGTAATCGAAATCTTTTTTATGAACTTTACCGTTTACTACCTGAATACCGTCATCACCAGTACCAAGTATATCTAAATTTATTAAAAATTGGATATTTTTTAATGGTAATAATGGGTTTTCTGTATAATATTTAGATCCTACAAGACCAATTTCTTCAGAACCAAAACAAATAAAAACTAGTGTGTATTTCGGTTTTTTTTCTGATGAAAATTCTTTGGCTAAGTTTAGTAACATGGCAATACCACTAGCATTATCATTAGCTCCAGGAAAATATACAGAATTTCCCATTCTACCTAAATGATCGTAGTGACCTGTAATATAAATGTATTTATCTTTAATTTCTCCTTCTATATAACCTATTATATTCTGAGATTGATAATTAGTATCGAATTGGTTTTCTGTTTTTAAGATTATTTTTTTTAATAGATGAGAAACTTTATTTTTTAAAATGATTATATGCGGACGCATTGCTTTTAGTTGAGAAGCACTAAATGTTAGTTTTCCTTCTATTAATTCTATAACTCCGTTTAATTCAATATCTGGAGAAAATTTTAAAAAATAAATAATTTCACGCACTAAATTTTTAACCTTATTACTCTCATTTTTAACAAGACTTTGGTCTATAACCACAAATTTATTACGAAGTAAAGGAATTGTTTCTTTAAAGATTTCAATATCTATCAATTCTGATTTTTTAAGATGTATAACCTTACTTTTTTTAGAGTACGATGGAGAAGAGGGAGCAATTAAATAGTCTATACCTGGTTGTAGTATAGTGTTTTCTAGTTGTAATAAAAGATCTCCTTTAATAGAGCTAGTGGCAAATTTAAAGTGCTGAAAATAGTTATTGTTTACAGATTGTAAACCTATTTTTTTGTATTCAGATTTAATGAATTCTGCAGCTCTATTTTCTCCATTGTTATAATAACCACGACCATCAAAATAAGAAGAACATAATGTATCTACTAATGCTCTTGCATATTGTATGTTCTGGGCATAGATTAATGAATTTATAAAAAATAAGACAAATAAAATAGTAAACTTCACTGTGTAAAATTTAAGAATTTCCTTTAAAAACTTCTGTTGTAACTTGTCCTTTACTATTAATACCTTCTCTTATAAACACTTTTTTTATGGTTAAAAAATATATTTTTAAGTCGATTAAAAAAGATTGATTATTAACATACCAAACATCATAATTAAACTTTTCTTCCCAACTAATTGCATTTCGTCCATTTACTTGTGCCCAACCAGTAATACCAGGTCTTACGTTATGACGCTTACTTTGATAACTTGAATATAAAGGAAGATATTCGGGTAACAAAGGACGTGGACCTACCAGACTCATTTTACCTGTAATTACGTTTATTAGTTGAGGTATTTCATCTAAAGACGTTTTTCTTAAAAAGATACCTGTTTTGGTTAATCGCATAGCATCATGTAATAAATTACCATTACTATCTTTTTTATCATTCATTGTCTTAAACTTAATTATTCTAAAAATCTTACCATCTTTTCCGGGTCTTTCTTGTAAGAAAAAAATACGACCATTATTTGCAAAAAAAAGGCATATACTTATTATAATAAATATTGGACTAAATATGATAAAGACTAATAAAGAGCATGTTAAATCTATTACTCTTTTAAAAAAACTCTTGTACATTATTATCTAATAAAAATTATTTATCACTACCATAACCGTAACCGTAACCATACGTTCCGCTCATATTAGAAGTAGCATAATTTAACACAACTGCAAGGTTAATTAACCTTTCTTCTTGATAATATTTTTCAGGTATACTTAAAAGTCTCTTGTCAGAGAAATTTTCTTTTACAACAAATACAGTTAAATCTGCTAGTTTGCTAATTAATAGAGTATCTGTTACTAAACTTACAGGGGCAGTATCTACAATTATGTAATCGTAATTTTCTCTAAGATATTCAAACATTACATGAACCCTTTTATTTGTTAGTAAACCTGTAGGATTAGGAGGTATAATACCAGGAGGAATAATATCTATCGCATCATCACTATTTTCTTTATAAATTACATCTTTTACAGATAAAGTAGGGTCTGTTATAAAGTTAGTAAAACCTGAAGTGTTTTTTCCGTTAGGTAAATCTAGTATCTCATGAAATTTAGGAAATCTAAAATCGGTACCAATTAAAGCTACTTTTTTACCAGATATAGCCAATGTTTTGGCAATATTTGAAGACATAAATGTTTTTCCTTCTCCAGATATACTAGATGTTGTAAATATAATTTTACCAGAATCATTACTATCAGAGTTAGTAAGTAAAAAATCGATATTCGTTTTAAGAATTCTAAATGCTTCCGAAATAGGAGTTTTACTTGTTCTATTAATAGCAAACTTATTTTTAGATTTATGCTTTGGTATTGTTCCTAAAAAAGGTGCTGTAATAACTTCTTCGATATCTTTTTTAGATTTAACACTTGTACTAAATAAATAAGTAGCATAAATAATTACAAAAGGAATAAAAAGACCTAATAATATTGCCAATAAATAAATATTTCTTTTGTTAGGAGAAACGGGTAATAAACTTACAGGAGTAGCTCTATCTATAATCCTAGAGTTAGAAACTGTTATATGACTTGTAATGTCAGCAGTTTCTTTTTTCTTAAGTAAATATAAATAAAGTTGTTCCGTAACACCTTGTTCTCTTATTATTTTTCTTAAGTCTTTTTGAACTTCTGGAGCTTGATATAGTTTACGATTAAACTTTTTTTCTCTTTTTAAAATACTTTTTAATTTTATAGCGATACGCTCTTTTTGACGTTTTAAGTTCTCAAAAAGTACATCTTTTAACCCTTTTAATTGATCGTCTATTTTAATAATAATAGGGTTTTGTTCTGTTGATGTTTTAAGTAATCTTTTTCTTTGTAAAACAAGTGTATTATATTTTCCTATATCTGTTGTTATTTCAGATTCATTGATACCTAAATTACTAGGAATTAGTGCGTTTTTAGATTTTTTATTTTTAATAAAATCTATAGTAGATTCAATTAAAAGATTTTGTGTTTCATATGCAGCTATTGTTCTTTTATTTTCTGAAGATAATTCTGATAGGTTACCAGAGCTAACTCCGGTTAGATCGCTATTAATACCGTATTTAGACATATATCTTGCAGCCTCACTATCTACTACAGATAAATTTTTAGACATTTCTATAAGTCTATCATTTATAAAACTCGCTGTTTTACTAGAAGTTTCGTTTTTATTTTTAATTGTTTTTACAGAATATTCATCAACTAATTGATTAATAAAATCTTCTGCTCTATTAATAATAGCATCTCTTAAAGAAATTTGTAATACAGATGAATTTTGACCAACAACAGATACATTTAAACGGTTTCTATAGCTATCTACTAAACTTCTTATAGGTAAAACTTTTATTTTAATGATTTTATTTTTAAAACTATCAATAACTTCTTTATTGAGCGATAAAATAGCAGTACCAATATCTGTATTTACAGGAGTATTAAATTGATGTTTACTAATTTCATTAGCGTCTTCATCAACAAATGAAAATGAGTCATTAGACGTAATAAGAATATTTAAAACGCCATATTTTTGATAAGAATCTGTATAAGTATCTAAAAAATCTATTTTTAGAATAGGGTTTTTATATTCTTCTATATCTAAAACACGACCTTCATAAAAATATTGAATATTTAATTTAAGTTTTTCAATAACATTTTTAATAAGTGTTTTAGACTTTAAAACCTGAATTTCATTTTCTATTTTATCCTGAGACTGTTCTAATCCTAAATCTTTAAAAACAGATAGACCAGCATCACTTAAATTGTCTTCTTGAGATATAACAATTGTAGACGATACATCATATAGAGGTATACTGTATCTTAAGGACATAAAAGCTATACCTATACAGATAACGATACCTACTAAAAACCAGTACCAATATTTTATGTAATTAAGAGCTAATTCTTTTAAATTAAAATCTGAAAAACCTGTTATATCTGGTTTTTCAAGAAAAGCATCTGATGTTTTATTTGATTTCATAAAGTATACTTTTTAAAATAAATTACCTTGTTAATACAATTATAGAAATAATAATTCCTAATAAAGAGCCTACTGAAGTTAATACCCTTGGCCAGTTATTAGTTCTAGACATTTTGGTTCTTGAGCTATTAGGTTCTACATAAACAATATCGTTTTGTTTAAGGTAATATGCTGGCGAGTTAAAAATGTCTTTAGTAGTAATATCTATTTTATGAATAATTTGTTTATTATCATCTTCTCGTATTACTGTAATATTGGTTCTTTTACCATTTATACTTAAATCTCCAGCCAACCCTATAGCTTCTATTAAGGTAACTCTTTCATTATCTATTACAAAAGGACCAGGATTTCTAACCTCTCCTAAAACAGTAATTTTAAAGTTTTCTAAACGTACAGATATTGTTGGTTGTTTTATATATGTTTTTAATTTTTCTTTAATCATTTCTCTTACTTGAGAAGTAGATAAGCCTGCTATTTTTAATTTTCCAAGAACAGGGAAATCTATCATTCCATCTGAATCTATAAGGTATACAGATTTTTTAGTATCAATATTATTAGAAACAGAAGTATTCTCAGTTTTTTTAATAGAAGCAGAGGTGGTGTTAAAAGGGATTGCAGATTCTTGATCTGCAGAAGATACTACAATACTAACGATGTCTTGGGATTTAAATGTTGCATTAATTTTAGGACTTGTTGTTATCTCGTCTAGATTTTTAATGTCCTGAAAATAGACAACATCTTTAGGAGCGCTACAAGAATACATTAGTAATACAATAAGAAAAGTAGATATTACTTTTTTGTATTTATTAAAGAGTTTTTTCATATTATGTGTTTTCATAAAAACAATGAGTTTTATTTATTACTTAAATTATTATATTCTGCTAATAAAGAATTCCAAATATACTTTCTTTCATAATTATCGCAGATACGTTTTCTAGCGTTTTCTTTTAAATGGTTATAATACTCTGTATCTGAAAGTAATTTTTCCATATTATTGTATAGTGCAGTAACATTTTTTACAGGAATAATAATTCCATTTAAACCATCTTTAATTATTTCATTACAACCATTTATGTCGGCAACAATGCTTGGTACTTTCATAGCGCTAGCTTGTAAAACAGTATTAGGGAAACCTTCTCTATAACTAGGAAATACTAAAGCATTAGATATAGATAAATAAGGACGTACATCTTCTTTCCAATCAATAAAGGTAACTTGCTTATTTGCATGTACTATGGTTTCTGTTTTGGCAGATAATAAAGCAGTTTTTTTATTGTAATACCCTACTAGTAATAGCTTTATATGATTGTGTTTTTTAGATAAATTATCAAAAGCTTCTAATAACTCGTTAATACCTTTATCTCTAACAATTCTACCTAAAAAAACAAAGACAAAATCAGAGTTATTATATGATAATTCTTTTCTTAATTGTTCTTTGTCTGAATTCGTGTATAAAGATGGGTCAAAGTGTGAAGTATTTATACCATTAGAACTTCCTTTGCCTATAACTTTTAATTTTTTAGAACTTCCAAAATTATTATTGTTAATAATATCCTTAAGACCATATGAATTAGGATATACTTTTGTTGCACACGCATATGTGATTTTTTCTACTGTATCTAATATCTGTCTTTTAATACCAGTAGCCTCTACTAGAGGTAAACCTGCAACCGTGTGTAAACGATGTGGAATTTTTGCCATTTTAGAAGCAACCATAGACAATGTACCAGCCTTAGGGGTATGACTATGAACAATAAAAGGCTGTTCTTTTTTAAATATTTTATATAATTTATAAAGTGCTTTTACATCTTTTAAAATACTAATTTCTCTTGCTATTTCAACAGGGATAACTCTAATGTTTTCTTTTTCAGCAAGTTTTTTTATAGGAGTATCTCCACTAATCCATTGTCCTTCACTACCTACACCAATTACTTCATAATAATCAGACATAAATTTTAATTGACCTTCTAAAAGTTTTCCTAATGAACCAGAATGTGTTGCTACTCGTATTATTTTTTTCATTATTAGTTTACTAGTTAATTTGTTTTTTTAATGAATTGTATACTTTTAAGTGCTTATTAACCATTAAAGAAATATCATACTCTTTAGATTTTTTTATGCACTTTTCTACAATTGAATCATAGTACTGTTTGTCTGATAATAATTTTTCTAAACTATTTTTTAATTGAATATGATCTCCTCTTTCAAACAATATACCTGCATCTTTTAATACCTCTGAAAGTCCTTTTACATTAGAACCAATGCATGGAATTCCCGAAGCCATTCCTTCTACAATAGCTAATCCAAATCCTTCATAATGTGATGATAGAACACAAATGTCTGCGGTTTTTAAAAGGCGATTAACATCATTCCTGTAACCTAAAAAGTGCACTCTTTTAGTAATGTTTAAGTCAGAAGCCAATTTCTTTTTTTCTTCAATTAATACTCCATTCCCTACCAATATAAGATGTGTGTTTTCAGGCAATAAAGAAATCGCTTTTAATAACGTATCATGATCTTTCTGAGGATAAAAGCTAGATATTTGAATAATTATTTTAGCATCTTCAGGTAAATTAATTTCTAAATTAGAATATGGTTTAGAATTATGAAAAAAAGAAATATCAACACCGTTGTTTATCTGAATAATATTGTTTTTTTCTTGACCAAGATGGTCTTTTAGATTTTGCTTAACTCCATCTGAAATAGCTATAACTTTATCATATTTTTTATAAATAAATCTATCTAAATATTTAAATAAGATATTATTACGCCTTCTATTATTAGTATTATGTTCGGTAAACAATAATTTAGGAGGTTTTTTAGTAAAAATTGATGCAATAGCTACCCAATATAAACAAGGAAAAAGATGTACATGAACAGTATCGTAATTTTTAATATACTTTTTAATTAAAAAAAAGTGAGAAATATGATATACACTAATTAATTTTTTAGGCTTTATAATTTTAATATTACAACGCTTTTCTAATTCTTTAAAGAAAAAAGTTTTTTCTCCATAAAGTATCATTAAATCAACCTCTAAACCTTTATCTTTAAGTTTAGGAATGGTATCAAAAAGCAATTTTTCTGCACCACCAAAATTGAGAGAATTAATTATATGTAATACACTCATTTTTTATAGATTAAGATAAATATTATAGTTAGTCATAGTAATTTTTTATTTAAGAGTAAGTTATCTTTAACGTATAACAAAAAGCCAAAAGGAAAACATAAAAAAGCAACATATTGATTTTTTAATAAAACTAATTTGTCTTTTACTTTAGAAGTATTACAAAAAAAGAATCGCCAAAAATTAGTGTAAGCTTTTAATCTACCCAAAATTCCTATCTTCTTAATTCTACCTAACTCAGCATATAAATTTAAAGCACCTTTAGGGTATTTTCTTCTTAATTGAACAGACTGCGCAGAAAGACCATCGTCTAAATATTCACATTCATAAACATTTTCATTAAAAAATAACATCTTATAGTCTTTTGCTATCCGATTCCAAACAATACTTTCCGGAATAAATTTTTCGTTTTCAAATTTTGGAAATGGGTATTGTTTAAAAATATTAGTTTTTAATACTTCAGCTCTATCTCCCTCAACTTTATACTTGTAACGATAATCAAAAATGTCGCAAATAGTATCTTCTTGTAAAGTGTTAAAACCTACAGTTTTCTTATCAAAGTAACATTTTAACCCAACTAAACCTGCAATAGTGGTATCATCTTTAATTTTTGAAAATTTAGAAGCTATAATTTCTAAAGCTTTTTTAGGTAAACGATCATCACTATCAACAATAAAAAAATAAAGACCTTTTGCTAAATTTACACCAGTATTAATAGCAATATGCTTTCCTTGGTTTTCTTGTTTTTGATAAACAATATTAAAGGTTGATTTTTTTTGTATTTGATGAACTATTTGAGCAGTATTGTCCGTGCTTCCATCGTCTACAATAATCCACTCAAAGTTAGTGTAAGTCTGTTCTTGTAAGCTTAAAAACAATCTATTCAGTAAATCACCTCTATTGTAAGAGGCTGTAAAAATGGTTATATGTTCTGTTTTATGAATCATAGATTTATAAGTAGGCAAGTGCCCAAGCAAAAACTAAACTTACAGTTAAGGCCCCAGACATAAAGTAAGATTGATTTTTAAGATTAGTAGCGTAAATTATAGGATAAACAGATAGTATAGGTATTAAAAACCAAGACAAATAAGCTATTCTATTGGTATAAGGAAAGTAAATAAAATACATCCATACCGTATTAGATATTATATAAATATTAAACATTTTTTTAAAAAAAGGATCTTTAAACCCCTTTTTGTATATAAAATAAAACCCTAAATAAACTAATATAGCACTGTAAATAACAAAGTCTATTCTGTAAAAAGAGGTTGCATAACTACTAGCTTTTAAATTACTAAGATTTCCCCTATCATCTAACTGACCTATAGAAGAGGTAACTAGAGAGTTTAATACATTCATTAAACTTTTTCCAAAAGCAAAACTTACAAAAATACTACCTAGCCAAATTTTTAAAAATAGTTTTGTATTGTTGTAAAATTCGGTAACTAAAAATGCTAGTGTAGGTAATATCATACTGGTATGAAAACTTATAGAGATTGCTATAATAGAGTACATTAGTATTTTTTTATCTTTAAAGGCTAATGCAAATATGAAAAAAGAAGTTGCTAAACCGTTTCTCATTCCGTTAATACCAAAGGGCCAGAAAGACATGGATGTTACAAACATAACAACCCCAAAAAAAGCATATTTTTTAAACCACTTATGAAAAGAATAATACACCGGAAAAACATAAAGTATTGCCGTAATAAAATAAAATGTTTGTACATCAAATAGTTTAGACAGTATTTTCATATAGTAATAAAAACCATGGTCTTTGTTAGTGACCCAGTTAGAGTCGGTTTGTATTTTTAGATACCTTAAAGTATATGCTTGTGTGTCTCCAAGATATCTCCAGCTTCCATAAGGATTTCGCAAACCAATAAAAAGAGTAACTATTGTAAGTAATAGAACGGTACCAATTATTAAATTACTTTCAGGAAACTTATTTAAATTTTTATATCTAAACAACGGCATCATTCCAATTATAGACAATACTGTAATAGATATAAAAAATGCAGTCATGTAGTATTGATCTTCTATCATGCTGAAAGTATTTTATAGAGTTTATTACAATACAACTGCCATGTGCAATTTTTAACCACTCTATTTCTAGCTTTAATAGACTGCTCTTTAAGAAGAGTAGGGTTTTTAATAACAGAAGTTATAATTTTATTTAAAGCAGTTAGATTGTTTTGTTCAAATAACCAACCTCCATTATCATTTTCAATGGCATCAGAAATTCCACCAGTATTTGTACCTATTGCAGGAATACCACAAGATTGAGCCTCTAAAAATACCAAGCCAAAGCCTTCTACTTGGTTTGTTTTATTTTCTTGTTTTGTGGTAAGAATAAATACATCTTTAGTATTATAAAAATTAGGTAATTCTTTATCAGGTATAAAGCCATGTAAATAAATATTAGATTTTAAAGGAGATGCTTCTATCAACTTTTTAAGATCTTCTAAATAAGGTCCTGTTCCGGCAATATGCCATTCTATTTTAGATTGTATATTTTCAGGTAAACTCTCAAAGGCTTTTAGTACAAAATCGTGCCCCTTAAATTTTAAAATACGAGAGACTGTTACAAATCGTATAATAGAAGTGTCATTTTTTAATATTGATGTTTGAGGTTTAAAAAAATGATGATCTACTGCTAGAGGTAATGCTTTTGTATTTGCTATAGGCTGAATTCCTTGAACCAGTTTTTGCGTAAAATGACTATTGGTAATAATCTTTTTAGATTTTTTTAGAATCCATTTAGCATATACAGGTAACCAAAAATGTGTTTTAAATTTTGATGCCCCAGGTAAAAATTCTGCACCATGACCTAAAATATAAATGTTTTTCATACCACCTATATAAGCTAATAGAGCTTCTGGATGCCAAACACCACATAGTACATCGTAAGAATCTTTATCTTTAATTTTTCTAATGGCACTTAAAGTAGCTATTTCACATTGAATTCTTTTAGCAGGAAACCTAGTAATTTCTGCGGATACAGTATTATGAGGTTTAGAGGTTACAGGAATAGTAACTGTAAATACTTTAATAGTACTGTAATAAGGTGCTAAACCCAGTGTAATTTCATGACATAAACGAGCAACACCTCCTGTAGAAGGTGGGTAGTCGTATGATAATATCAAGAGATTTCTTTTTTGCATTGTATAAATTTATACGGTTCTTAAAGGTGATTTTTTTCCAATTATTTTTCCTTCTTTATACCCCTTATAATAGTTTTTAAAAATTTTAAAATCTCTGTAGCTAATTGTATATGCAAAAATTAATTTTAATAAATATAAATTGGCAGTAATTTTATAATACCAAGGTAAATATCTGTTAATAATAATGGTACGATTTCTAGAAAGCGAAAAAATATATTTGCGAATATCAGGTACTCTACATCCACCTGTTTCTGCAGCTAAATGATACATGTGGGCTTTGTAATTATAAAAAACAGTAGCACCTGTATTCTTTGCACGCAAACAAAAATCGGTTTCTTCGTATAATGCAGCTCCTTTCGTTAAATGTTCATCTATACCTCCTATGTTGTTAAATATTTCTTTTTTTACAGAAAAATTACCACCTCCTGCGTGATCTACTTCTTTTTGTCCCTCAAGATGAAAACCTCTTAAAGGGTCTGCTATTTTATATACGAATTTTCCTGTGTTACAGTTTGTATTTGTTTTAAACTTTTCTGTAATACCACCTGCAACAATACCAATATTCTTGTTTTTTAAAAAAGTATAGTGTTGATGTATTAAATTAGGATCACATCTAATATCATCATCTAAATACAAAAGATACTCATAAATAGCATTTGTAGCACCATAATTTCTAGCTTGCGGTAGTCCTTTAAAAGAAGTAATATGATGATATTTTATAAAATCAAACTTCTTAATAAAATCAATTACTTTTAAATCTTTTTGATTAGATTGATCTACAATAACAATCTCAAAAGGATGATTAAATTCTTGAACAACTAAATCTTGTAATGTTGTTAATAAAAAAGACGTTCTATGTAAAGTGGGTATAATAACAGAGAAACCTATCATGATTGTAGTTCTTCAAAAATTTTAATAAATGATTTTACTTGTGATGATGCTAAATAATTTTTACAATATTCTTTGTTTATTTCTCTTGTAATAAGTGGGTTAATTAATAAATTTCTTAATTTTTTTATACTATCTTTTTCATTAAATTTTAAAAAAATTCCTGTATTTGCTTTTGTTAACTCTTTTTTTGCCTCACTTATTTCTGGTACAAAAGCTAATACTTCTTTTTTTAAAGCCATATAGTCTGTAAGTTTAGCAAAAATACACCACCAGTATGCTTTATCTCCATTAATTAATAGTACATATTTAGATTTTTCTATTCTTTCATAAAGTTCAGATTGTGGTATATGGTCTATAAAAGTAACATTATTTGTTAATTCAAGATTTTTTACATGAGAAAGTGCAATACTTTCATTAATCTCTTTATTTCCTATAATATTTATTTTAGGGACTTTGTTTTCAGGTATTCCTTTAATTGCTTCTTTGTAAAATCTAAAAAAATAGTCATCATATTCTTTTAGATATTCACCCACAAAGAGTAAAGTATTATCTTTTTCTACTTGTTTTTCTGGTAGATAATCATCATCTACACCTGTAGGTATAAATTCAAATTTATCATCATATTCACCCGCATATTGATCATGAAAAATAAGTCCGTAAGATGAAGATAAACCAACAATTTTATCTGCATATTTAAATGTATCATCTTGTATAGATTTCTGAATATTGTAGATTTTAGTGATAGAAGAATGAAATCGTTTACCATAAGTAATAGGATCTCTAAAATCTGCCACCCATTTAATATTCATAGTTTTTTTTAGTTCTATACCTATTTGATTAGATGTAAATGGCAAACATGTTGTATAAATAACACCTATGTTTTTTTCTTTTATGAGTTTTTTAGCTTGTTTTATAGCTCCTCTTTTCCAAGTCCAAAAACGATCAGGATTTTTTAAATAATTATTTAATAAATGATGGTATAATTTTGTAGATAAAGATTTTTTAGAGGTATTATCTTCAATGTTTTTATTTTTTTCAAGAGGTTTGTTTTCAATATCAAAAACTCCTTGTTTTTTTAATGTTTTATAAGATCTGTCTTTACCCCCTAAAGCCATTTTAAGACCACGTATACTAGGCTCAATATATTTTGTTCTGTATATAGGGATTTCTTTTAATTCATCTAAAAGATTAAAATCTTCATTATAATTATAATTTGTATCTACAGTTAAAATATGAGGTTCCCAGCCTAATCTTTTCAAATACTTTGCTAGTTTATGAACTCTAAAAACAGCAGCGTGTGCTTCTGGAGCAAAAAAGGGAGTTATGATTAAAATTTTTTTATTTATCATTTATAGTATCTGTATAAAACTTTAAATTTTCATTATATTTTTGAGATAAATTAAATTTTTCACTTATCTTTTTTCGCGCATTTAACCCTATGTTATACATTATTTTTTCATCATTTAATGTTTTAGATATTATTTGAGCACATTTTACAAAGTTACCTGGCTCAATAAGAATTCCATCTTTATTATGATCTATAATTTCTCTTACCCAAGGAAAATTATAAATAATAACAGCTTTTTTCATTGCCATAGATTCTGTTGTAACTAAACCAAAAGTTTCTGCATAAGATGTAAAAATACATGCAGTGGCTGTTGCTATATGCTCTTTAACAACATTAGTTGTTACAGGGCCTAAATAGGTTACTTTAGAAAGGGCACTTTTTGTAAAACTTTCTTGCATTATAGACCACACAGATTTATTTTCGATATTATCTATAGTGTCTTTTCCTAAAATAAGTAATTTATAATCAGGGTGTAAATTGTGAACTTCATTAAAAATATATGGTATATCTAATACACCTTTTTTTCTTACTAATGTACCAAAATGTAATAATAACTTAGGCTCTTGTACTTTATTATTAGATAACTGATTAAATTTCACTAAATCAGTTCCTAAATGAATTACCGTAATTTTTTTTGAATAAATTTTAAATAACTCTTTTGTTTTTTCTGCAGCATAATTACTAACACTTACAATGCGATTAGAGTTTCTAAAACCTCTTTTCTCTAAAAAATTTATAACCTTAGAAAAAGGTTTATTTGTCAAATAATTAAAATAAGTAACAGAACCATGAATTCTAGTAATTAAAGGAACTTTAAATTTACAGAAAGCATGTAAACCTTCCCAGTCAGGAGCTTCTATGAGATCAATTTTATCTGATTTAATATGAGATTTTACAACGCTATTTATTTTATAACGATTTGTAATAAAATTAGGTATCACTTTATTTTCGATAGTAGCTATTTCTACGATATTAATCCCTTCATCTTTCCATATTTTATTTTGATTAGCAAAACATAAGAATATAGTTATATTGTGTCCTTTATCTCTAAATTGAACTGCTATATTTTTAATGAAAGTCCCAATTCCTCCAGCAGGAGAAAAATTTTCGTGAGGATATTCTGTAGTTAAGTAACCAATGTGCATGTTATTGATTTTTAGATTTAAAAATTAATTTTTTTATTGGTTTTCTTAGTAATGGTTCAAGATAATATGTAACAATACTAGATAATATAATAGCGGCAAAAATTGTAAAAATAATACTCAAATACCTTGGCATAAACTGATCAAAAAAGAGCATAAAAATATAACCAATAGATTGATGTATCAGATATAGTGGGTAAGATATAAAGCCCAAAAAAAGTAATATTCTACTTTTTCCAAAAAAATAGAATTTAAAATAGACAAAAAAATAGAAAAAAACTACAATTAGAGGAAACGAAATATAGATAATTAAGGTATTAATATTAGGTACTTCAATTGCATATAAAAAAATACCTAATATAAGGTTTGATATTATTAAAAGATGTAAAAATAAAGGAGCTTTATCTTTTCTAGTATAAATTTTATAGAAACAAATACCTATCATAAAAAGTAATATATACTGTAAATCTAATAGTCTGCCTATAAAAGGTATAGGGAAAAAATAATGTATAAAGCAAGTTATTAATATTACACTATTATAAATTAAAATATTATTTATTTTTTTTATGAAAAAAATAAAAGCAATTAATAAATAAAAAAGAAGTTCAGGTAATAAAGACCAGTAAGCACCATCTACGTGTTGATATTTTAAGAGACTATGAAACATCGTAAAATTAAACAAAATATCTATTGTAGGTTTATTAAACCTTGGGTGTATTAATTGAGAGTTTGTTATCCAAATTGTAGTTAAAGTAAATAATAAACATATCCAAAATGTGGGATATAAGCGAATAAAACGTTTTTTTATAAATTGAAAAGAACTCGTACATTTTTCTATAGTTAATGTAATTACAAACCCGCTAAGAATAAAAAAAAATGGAACTCCTAACCAGCCATGTTTAAAGTAAAAAGGAGATTTTACATCAAAATTTTCACTATAAATTATTGTGTAATGATACAAAACGACAGATAAAGCAGCCAAACCTCTAAAAGCATCTAATTCTTTAATTCTCATTAAGCAGTTTTATTTTTAACAATTTGTAATAAATAATTACGCTCATTTTTATTTAGTAAAAACAAGACACCAATACCAAATAATAATGTATAAAAAGTTCCTTTCATTAAAAAAAAGCCCCACCCATTATCAAAAGTTCTTATAGCATAAAAAGATAGTGTAGTAACTATAGAAAATAAGATTAAATAAGGAAATAATGCTTTGGTAAAATATTGCTTCATATCTAATTTTAATTTAAACTGATAGTAGCATAGAACAAGAATTTGAAGTACAATTAAAGCTGTAAAAACTCCATAAATAATACCTTTTAAACCATATGTAGTAGATAAAAAACCACCTATTAATAAGCCTATAATTGTTAATAATAAAGAAGATAAAGATTTAAAACGCATTAATTTTTTTGCTTCTAGTACAGCATGCGCATAACCTTGTGATATTGGCATTACATAAGCAATCATAATTAAAAAGGCAACATCCCAAGCTTCTAAATATGTTTCTCCAACCCACAGAATTATAAAATCTTTTCCTAAAACAAAAAATCCACCTAAAATATAAAACAAAACAATCATTGTAATTCTAGATATACGAATCATTTCTGCAGTTAACATTGCTGTACTTGCATTGTTATAAATAGATTGTACAGCTTTTGGAAGTATTAAACCGTTAATAACATTACCAAATGTTAAAAAGTATAAACCAAGAGTAACCCCTACAGAATAAATAGCCACAACAACTGTGTTTGTAGTAGCTCCTAAAACCACCTGACCTGTTCTCCATTGAAACTGATACACCATTCCAAAAACAAAAACCCATATAGAATATCCAAAGATTTCTTTTACCAATTGATGATTAAAATTGTGTAGTTTAATTTTAATTTTAATCTTAGAAAATGCATAAAAAATAGTACTAGAAATAAATAAAATATTAACAATACTATCTAATATTACTAATCCTAAGGCATCTGCTCCTTTATTTAAGATTACAATAACTAATAGCGTTCTTAATATGTATTTACATATATTAAGTAATCTAGGAAATACAAAATGTTCATATCCATTACAGATTCCTGTAAAAACCCCTCCAGGTAAGGTAATAGCAATATTAAATATAAATATTAATAACATTGTTTTTGCTTTTACCATTTGGTTACTACTTAGTGTTTCTCCAAATAAAGTATCGGCATTTAAATACATAAGTGTACCAAA
The DNA here is from genome assembly GCA_937936695.1 of uncultured Polaribacter sp. Classification (GTDB taxonomy): domain Bacteria; phylum Bacteroidota; class Bacteroidia; order Flavobacteriales; family Flavobacteriaceae; genus Polaribacter. Next base: position 553 of record CALHCK010000249.1, on the reverse strand, counting down.
AAAAACAACTGCTAAGCTTATAAAAATATATAATAGTAAACTAATTGCTAAAAAATTCTCTTGTCCTTTACTATCATTTTGTGCTCTATATTGTGCTACAAAACGAACAATAGCATTTGTGAGCCCTAGATCTAGTATAGATAAATAACCTACAAAAGCTCCAATTAAAGCAAAAAGACCATACTCAGAATCTCCTAACATTTTTATAATAAATGGGGTCATAAAAATCCCTACAATATTGGATATTCCAAGATTGATGTAAGATAGAAGTGCTGCTTTTTTTAATTGACTCATTTTATTTAATAGGAGTTTATTAGTATCTCCAAAATACAGTGTTAAAAACTTTGCCTTTTACAGCAAAAGCCCCTATATAATTTTTTGTTGGTTCAAAAGCTTTTAAAACCCAGTTATTTTTTTCTTTTTCATCCCATTTTGTTGCTAAGAGTGATGCATTTTTAGTAGAATCTAAACTTACAACAAATTGGTCTAAAGGAAAGGACAATCCGCAACCTAACGCTTTTATAAAAGCCTCTTTTCTTGTCCAACAATTATA
>CALHCK010000248.1 GCA_937936695.1 uncultured Polaribacter sp. | reverse complement strand
GAAACCAACCCACATATTGCTATTTGGGAAGGAGAAAAATTATCTAAAAAAGCTGCCACAGAAACTAGTGGTATTACAACTGTTTTTTGGTTACAAGACCTAAAAAAAGTTTTGTTTGAAATGAGTGCTTATGCAGATACTTTTTACATTAATACCAACGAGCATTATAGAGCATCTATAGAAACAGAAACTAGAGAAGATAGGTTTACAAAATGGCTTTTAGCAAAATACCCAGCACATAGTGTTGCCAAAAGCAACCCTATTTTACAAAAATTACGTTCTGTAAAAGATAATATAGAAATAGATTTAATTCAGCATGCTTGTAACATAACAGAAAAAGGTTTTAGGCGCATTTTAAATTTTGTAAAACCTAATGTTTGGGAATATGAAATTGAAGCAGAGTTGTTGCATGAATTTGTAAGAAACAGATCTAAAGGATTTGCTTATACACCTATTATTGCTTCTGGTAAAAACGCCAATGTTTTACATTATGTAGCAAATAACAAACAATGTAAAAATGGCGACTTAATTTTATTTGATATTGCCGCTGAATATGCTAATTATAAAAGTGATTTATCTAGAACCATACCTGTTTCTGGTAAATTTACAAAAAGACAAAAAGCTGTTTACAATGCTGTGCATCATGTAAAAAAAGAAGCTACAAAAATGCTTGTTCCTGGAACTATTTGGGCAGATTATCACAAAGAAGTGGGTAAAATTATGACTTCTGAATTACTAAATTTAGGTTTACTAGATAAAGTAGACATTAAAAATGAAGATAAAAATACGCCTGCTTATAAAAAGTATTTTATGCACGGAACTAGTCATCATTTAGGTTTAGACACGCATGATTACGGATTATTACATGAACCTATGCAAGCAAACATGGTTTTTACAGTAGAACCAGGTATTTATATTCCAGAGGAAGGTTTTGGTATAAGGTTAGAAGATGATGTTGTAATTAAAGCAACGGGAGCACCTTTTAATTTAATGCAAAACATACCTATTGATGCAGATGAAATAGAAGAATTGATGAATAGTTAATTATTATCTATTAAACCTGCCTGTTGTATTACCATCTAAAATACTAAGTACTTCTTGCTCGTTTGCATAATTTACATCGCCTGCATAAGTGTGTTTTATAGCACAAGCAGCTTTTCCAAACTCCATTGCTTTAAAATCATCAAATACTTGTAAACCATGTATAATACCTGCTGCAAAAGCATCTCCAGTACCAATTCTATCAACAATATGTGTAATATCTAATTCTGCTGTTTCTTTAAACTGACTGCCATTATACATTCTTGCTTTAATTTTATGCCAAGAAGCATTAATTGAAGTTCTTATTTTATCGAACACTTTTTCTATGGATGGAAATTCTAACATTAAATGTTTACTTGCTTTTACAAAGTCATCATTAGAAAAAGAATAATCTGTACCTAACAGTTCGTTTATCTCATTTACACCCCCAATAAAAATGTTAGCATACTGCACCAAATTAAATAATACTTCTTTAGGTTGCTCTCCATATTTCCATAAACCACTTCTATAAGTAGGGTCTACAGAAATTGTTATTCCTTTAGCTTTGGCTATCTTTAAACCTTCTAACAAAGTATCTTTGCTTCCTTTATTTAAAGCCGGTGTAATACCTGTCCAATGAAACCAATTTCCGTTTTCTAAAGCTTTATTCCAATTTACCATAGAAGGTTTAATCTCTGAAAATGAAGAATGAGACCGATTGTATGAAATTTTACTAGATCTCATTACTGCTCCTACTTCTAAAAAATACACCCCTAATGGTCTAGGAGATCTTACCACATCTGTAGTATTTACATTAAATTTATGTAGATAAGAAATGGCTGTGTCTCCAATAAAATCATCAGAAATACAAGAAATATGCTTTACAGCCCCACCAAAATTAGCAATAGAAATGGCTACATTTATCTCTGTACCTCCAAAATAAAACTCTACAGAATTAGACTGAACAAATTTTTTATTTCCTTTAGGAGATATTCTCATTAATACTTCTCCAAACGTCACTATTTCTCTCATAATAAATACTTTAAAAAATAAAAGTACTTTTATTATAATGATAAAAAGAGGTTATTTGTACGGATTTATACGCTATTTATCCTAAAGAAGATATAAACTGAATAGATTCTTTATTAAATGTTTCTGGCTGATCTACATTTACAACGTGGCCGCATTTATCAATTACAAAAAGAGAAGAAGAACTGTGTTTAGATACAATGTTTTTAATAGAAGGTAAAAACAAATGATCTTCGGCACCCATAACATACAAGGTAGGTATTTTAATATCTTTTGCTCTAAAAAAACGCAATAACGGGTTTATTTCTGATGTTAATTTAAACCAACGTATAAACTCTTTTTGATATAGTTTTTTAGCTTCGTTTACAAATAAAGATCTAGATTTTTTATGATTTTTCTTTGGCATAATAATAAATGCAAAGAACTTATATAACAACATATAAGGCACTACAGATTTAAAAACTACACCTAATTTAATTAAAATTTGAGAGCGAATATTTAGTTTTATTATTGCACCTCCCATTACCATACTCTTTACCAAATTTGGCTTTTTTTCTGCCAAATTTCTAATTAAAATAGTACCTAAAGAAATACCTATAAAATGAGATTTTTTTATTTTTAAAAAATCGATAACTTCTACAATATCTGTGGTAATAGAATCAAAAGTATATTTAGAGTTAAAAGTGTCTTTTAACTTTGGTTTACTATCTCCATGACCTCTTAAATCTAAAATTAAAACATTAAAATGCTTTTTAAAGTCTCTTATTTGTTTAAACCAAATAGAACTGCTACCTCCTGCACCGTGTACAAAAGTAACCCACTCTTTAGAGGTAGTATGTAAATATGTGTAGTAGTTTAACAAGTATAAGATTTTTATACTAACAAAAATACGGCTTTATTATTTAACGGTACAAAAACTAAGCACCCTAACTATATTTAACTTTTCTTATAATTCTTTCTGCCTCTTTGTAATTTATATAAGTAGTTTTATCTTCTAAATTTTTAATATAGCTTTTGGCTTTTTTTAAGGCTTCTGTAATTTTTAAAAAACCATGTAAATAACAAATTAAACAATGGTTGGGTAAATGTAAAACTGCTTCTTTTTCCCTGTCAGAAAGTGTTTTTTTATGTTCTATTTTATAAACAAGATTTTTAATATTAGCATGTATTTGTGTAATAACAGCATTGTTAAATTGTGGTGGTTTAAATAAAAACTCTTTAACAATATCGTGCTTACCATTTTCTTTAAAATTGATAACTGTTTTTTCTAATGGATAATGTTTTTCTTGAGCTGGTACTCCTAAGTAAATATATTCTGTAATAATAAAAGAATTGGTATTAAAAGTAATTTGCACATCGTCTAAAGCCGAAAAAAACAATTTAACTTGTTCGTTAATTAATTCAATATCTACTCTAGAATAAAACTCTTCGTTATTTATATATTTTTTTTCTCCTGCCCAACAAAGCACAAATTGTTCATTAAATACCTTATACTGCGGGTTGTATTTTTTATTATGATTGTTGATGAAATAGAAAACCCCGTCTAATGTTAGTTTTATATTATTTCTGGCATTATTTTGAATATCTTCTACAATATCTTTATTGGTATTACGCAGCTCAAAATCTGAAACTACAGGGATAGAGTTACTACCACGCCTATAAAAAACAGTTCCTTTATCGTATTTCCAAGCATTTTTAGACAGAGATGTAATACTATTATTAGGGTAAATAGATACCAAACCAATTACTTTATCTCTTGGTAAGCTAGCAAAAGGAACGTTTTCATACTGAATTTTTGGTGGATTATTTAAGTATGCATTCACCAAATTTTGAATCTTACTATCATCAAAAAAGTCGACTCCTATAATTTTGTTTTCTTTATCCTCTACACCTATTACAATATATGCGTTGTTAAAAGGGTTAGAGTTAGAAAGTGCACAAATGTGTTTTAAAAATTTAGCTTTTCCGTCTTTGGTTTCTAAAGATAATCGTTGCTTTTTATCATAAAAACTATTCTCGTTATTCTGAGAAAGTAAGTTTTTAATAAGCAAACGTTTATTTATCATTTTAATATTTCACTTAGAGGTTTTGTAAATTTAACAAATCTGTTTTTAAAACTATTACTCGTTTCTATGAATCGTATTTACTGTTGCCTGAGCCGTAGGAAAAACAACTAAATCTTCTATATTTACATGATAGGGTCTAGAAATTACAAAATAAATTACATCTGCAATATCTTCTGCAGCTAAGGCTTTATAACCAGCATATACAGATTTAGCTCTTTCTGTATCTCCTTTAAAACGAACATCAGAAAACTCTGTTTCTACAGCTCCTGGGTGTATTGCAGAAACTCTAATATTATGTTTATTTAAATCTAATCTCATTGCTTTATTTAAAGCATCTACAGCGTGTTTAGAGGCACAATACACATTTCCTGTAGCATATACTTCTTTAGCTGCAATAGA